>JBHJNC010000322.1:0-3303 GCA_048497675.1 Gimesia maris | reverse complement strand
CTGCCAACCTTTGCCGGTAATTCACTTATGGCCAAAGAATCTGTGGCCATGGACAACCTGCGTACAGTACGCAGCCAGATTGAGTTGTATAAGCTGCAGCACAACGGTCTTCGGCCTGGGTATTACATTAATCCTATCGGTGCAACAGTTCAGGCTTCTGCGGTGGTAATGAACAACCAGTTTACCCAAACTACATCTGTAAAAGGCACTACATCCGGTTCTCAGGCAAAATCGGCAACGTATCCTTGTGGTCCTTATATGATTAAAAAGCCTTCCAATCCATTCAATGGGTTTACGAACATAAAGTATGTCGCCCAAGGAGCGGATTTTGTTGCAGCGGCTGCAGCGACGACAGACGCCGAACAAGTCGGCTGGCTCTATAAAAAAGAAACCGGGGAATTTAAGCTCAACTGGGTCGGTACGGATTCCAAGGGAGTCAATTATACTGAGTATTGATTAGGTGAATTGTTTCTTGACCCATCAGTACTGACTCGGTTAGGAGTCAGTACTGATAAGTATTGATAGCTATTTATGCGGATTTGAGTTTGTCGTTGCCGGCAAATAGATCGGTAATGCCATTAACCACATCCGGCGTAACGACATAATGCCCGGGCTTGGGTTCTTCCGGCAGCCGGTACATCAACTCGACCATCAGGTCTTCCATAATGCCGCGCAGTGCCCGTGCCCCGGTATCCCGTGCCATCGCTTTGTGTGCCAGCAGCTTCAATGCGTCTGACGTGAATTCGAGCTTGGCATCTTCCATTTCAAACAGCTTTTGATATTGGCGAACGAGTGCATTTTTAGGTTCGGTCAGAATTTGAACCAGTGCGTGCTCATCCAGCGCCAATAATGACGTAATAATGGGCAATCTGCCGACAAATTCGGGAATCATCCCAAATTCAATAACATCTTCAGGTGTAACCTGCTTCATTACCTGGCTGTAGCTCATTTTTTTATCATCATGTTTGCGGCTCTGTTCACTGCCGAAACCAATGAGTTGTTTGCCAAGGCGTTTTTTGATGATATTGTCAAGTCCGACGAAGGTACCTCCGCAGATGAACAGAATCTGGCTGGTATCGATTTGAATGCAGGCTTGTTCGGGGTGCTTGCGTCCGCCCTGAGGGGGAACGTTGGCAATCGTGCCTTCCAGCATTTTCAGCAGGGCCTGCTGGACGCCTTCGCCGGATACGTCGCGGGTAATTGAGACATTCTGGCTGGTTTTGCCGATTTTATCAATCTCATCGACGTACACAATACCGCGCTGTGCCGCTTCGATGTCATACTCGGCGTTCTGCAGCAGACGCAGCAGGAAGTTTTCAACGTCTTCCCCGACGTAACCCGCTTCGGTAACCGTTGTTGCATCGCAGATGGCAAACGGCACATTGAGCATTCGAGCCAGTGTTCTGGCCAGCAGCGTTTTGCCTGAGCCGGTCGGTCCGAGCAGCAGAATATTGGATTTTTCGATTTCGACGTCGTTGTTTTCCTTGCTGTCGGTATGCATGAGACGCTTATAGTGGTTATGCACCGCAACAGACAGTTTTTTCTTGGCATCTTCCTGTCCGATGACATACTGGTCCAAAAATTCCTTAATTTCGCGAGGCTTGGGTATGTCCTGATTCAGAGATTTGCCGCGGCTTCGTTTTTGTTCCTGTTTGACGATATTGGAACACAGGTCAATACACTCCGGGCAGATAAAGACGCTGCCGGGGCCTTCGACGAATATTTCAGTTTGTTTTTTAATCCGGCCGCAGAAACTACACATTTCACGTCGGCCGGTAGGGTTATTTTTTGCCATTGCTACTCCACAATTATGGTTAACAAAGCCTTATTTTAACAAAACCTGCCGCGTGTAGCAAATCCTTTTGAGCGGAATCTGGTGAAAGTACTGTTTTTTGTGTTGATTTTATGGTAACTTTGTCGTCAATGAGAACTGACCAATTAGATTACTATTTACCGCCGGAGTTAATTGCACAGTCACCGGCAGATAGGCGAGCGGAGTCGCGTTTGCTGGTACTGCATCGCAAAGACGGCAGACTGGAAGACCGTCATTTCACGGATTTGCCGGAGTATCTGCGTTCCGGAGATTGTTTGGTACTTAACAATACCAAAGTTTTGCCCGCACGATTTTACTTTCAGCGTTCGACCGGTGCCCGGATGGAAGCACTGTTTTTAAGTGAGACCAGCCCCGGTCAATGGCAGGTTATGGTCAAAAATGCCCGCCGTATTAAAGCCGGAGAGGGGTTGACGCTGTTGGATAGAGTTAATTTGCCCGCAGGTCAATGTAAGGCCTTAAGCCGTACTGACGATGGCTGTTGGATTCTCGCTCCGCAGGAAAATGCATCCGCTGAATCGATTTTATCCCGTATAGGCTTTGCTCCGCTGCCGCCTTACATTAAGCGAGACGGCCAAACCGACCCGGCCGTGGAAGACCTTTCCCGATATCAGACGGTCTTTGCTGAAAAGCCCGGAGCGGTGGCGGCTCCTACCGCAGGACTGCATTTTGACCAGAGTATGCTTGACCGAATATCCAATATGGGCATCCAGACTGCGCGAGTAACTCTTCACGTAGGCACCGGCACATTTAAGCCTGTGCAGACTGATACCCTTGAGGACCATCCAATACATTCGGAAACCTATGAAATGCCTGCTGATGCTGCGGAGCGGATCAACGCGGTTCGAAATGCAGGGGGGCGGATTGTGGCAGTTGGGACAACCTCGGTTCGTACGCTGGAAGCATCTGCGCGGGGTGGTATTGCGATGGCTTCGTCAGGGGATACGCGTTTGTTTATTACGCCGGGCTACCGGTTTCAATTGGTCGATGCAATGGTAACCAATTTTCATCTTCCGCGTTCGACGTTGCTTGCGCTGGTTGCGGCATTTGCAGGACTTGATAATATTCTCAAGGCCTATCGCCATGCGATTGAAGCCCGCTATCGATTCTATTCCTACGGCGATGCGATGCTGCTGCTGTAGCTGAAAATCAGCTTTACTGCATTGTAGAGAAAGCTTGCCCCAAAATAAACCATCGCCGCTCCGCAGAAGGCCAGTATTAATTGCTGTCTTTTTGGGCTTAGAAAATTTGTTCCATGAAAAGCTGCCAGTGACAGGATTGTCAGCCAGATCAGATCACACGACCAATGGACAATCGCGAATACACACAGCGCCAAGCTGCCTGATTCCTGAGCCTGATAGGCGAGTTTCAATCCGACCGTCGCCCACCAGAACAAGAAGTATGGATTTGTTGCCGATAGGATAAGGCCGGTAAACAGAGGTTTGGAAGTCTGAGCGGTTACATATTGGGGC
>JBHJNC010000321.1:0-4360 GCA_048497675.1 Gimesia maris | reverse complement strand
CTCTGAATTAGGGGATATCATTATTATCACCGGCGGACTTGGGCCGACAGATGATGATCTGACAAGGCAGTCTTTGGCGGAATTTCTGGGGGTCGAATTGGAATTTAGACCAGAGATTCTTGCGAACATCGAGGCATTTTTCAATGCCCGAAGAGTAGCAATGGCTCCGACCAATCGAGTCCAGGCCTACCTTCCTGCCGGCTCTCAAGCTATACCCAATTCTACCGGAACCGCACCCGGAATCTGTGCTGTAAAAGGACAAAAAGAGTTTTTCTCTGTTCCGGGTGTACCTTCGGAAATGAAAGGGATGTTCGATTCTTTTATTTATCCAAAATTAAAACAGACTCCCAACAGCCCGATCACGGTGACCCAAAGAGTGCGCTGTTTTGGAGCAGGAGAGTCGACAATTGCCAATATGCTTGGTGATATGATAAAACGAGGGCAAAACCCGTTGGTCAATTGCACTGTTTCGGGAGGGGATATAACCTTGCATGTTGTTGCGCAGGCAAATGATTTTGCCCAGGCAGAGCGGATGATTGTAGACAAAAAAAAGCAAATAAAATCCATCTTGGGGGGCTTAGTTTATAGTCTTGAAGGGAAAACCTTGCCCGAGGTCCTGGCAGAGCGGTTGTTAACAACTGGAAAGACGCTTGTAACCGCAGAATCCTGCACGGGAGGATTAGTGGGTAAAATGCTTACGGATATTCCTGGCAGCAGTCGATACTATCTGGGAGGCTGGGTAACTTACAGCAATGAGGCCAAAATCCGCGATTTAGGAGTGGATAAGGCTACAATTGAAAAATACGGCGCGGTCAGTGAACCTGTTGTCAAAGCGATGGTGTCATCTGCTCGGAATATTGCGGGGGCAGATGCGGCCATTGCCATTACGGGCATTGCCGGTCCGGATGGCGGTACCGAACAAAAGCCCGTTGGATTGGTTTATATTGCGGTACAGCTCGGCAGCGAAATTGAAGTCCGAGAATATCGATTTAACTCCCAATCCAGAGAGGCTGTTCGACAGCGGGCGGCGATGTCGGCAATAAATATGCTCCGAATAAAACTGGGTGTTGAATAATTGATTTTAGCCTGTTATACTGATATTTTTATGTGTAAACTCTAAACTTTCAGGAAGGTCTGAATGATTAAAAAGAGGAGACATTTAGGTGAGATTCTTTATGCCAAAGGAATTGTCGACAAAGACAAACTTATAATGGCAATAAAGAAGTCCAAAGATACCAACAAACGTCTTGGACAAACACTGATCGAGCAGGGGCTTGCCACTGAAGACCAGATATTTGAGGCGCTTGCCAAGCAAGCGGGCATGGAGTATGTTGATTTAGACAAAGTGGGTGTTCCGGATAATGCCAAGCAGCTCGTTCCCGAAGAACTGATCAAAAAACACCGTATTTTGCCGCTCGGCAAAGAAAACGGATATTTGAAGCTTATCGTCAAAGACCCCCTTGATTTAGACCTGTTAGACTCATTGCGTTTTCGTCTCAACGCAGAACTCAAATACTATCTGACATCCCCGACCAAACTTGAAGCATACATCAATACCCGCATCGATGAAACGAAAAACAGTATCGATGCCACTGCCGCAGAGCTTGCCGCTGCGGGCAAAACCCTTCAAGCTGAAATTCGTCGCGCCGAAATGAGCGGCGAAGATGATGATGGCCCGGTTATTCGCCTGGTCAACCTGATTATTGACGAAGCGGTTAAAATGAGGGCCAGCGATATTCATATCGAGCCTATGGCCGACCGTGTCCGCGTCCGCTATCGTATTGATGGTGTTTGTATCGAGCGGGATAATATCCCCAAGGCGATGCAGGCTCCTGTGCTGGCGCGTGTCAAAATTATGTCCGGGATGGATATCGGCGAACGAAGACTGCCTCAGGACGGCCGTATTAAACGGAATATTGAAGGGCAGGATATCGACTTCCGTGTTTCGGCGCTCCCTGCGTATCATGGCGAAAGTACCGTACTGCGTATTTTGCGTCCTGATTCGGTCAATATCGGCATTCAGGCCATCGGTTTTGAATCGGATAACTACGAACGGTTTACCAAAATTATCCGCAGACCCAACGGTATTTTCCTCGTTACCGGTCCGACGGGTTCGGGAAAAACGACGACGCTGTATTCGGCATTGCAGGAACTCAATCGCCCAGACAAAAAGATCATTACAGCCGAAGACCCTGTTGAATATAACATTAAGGGTATCAATCAATGCCAGATTCGAACCGATATTGGGTTGACGTTTGAAAAGATTCTGCGGTCGATGCTGCGTCAGGCTCCGAATATCATTCTGATCGGTGAAATTCGTGACGGCGTTGTGGCGGATATCGCAATCCAGGCGGCCTTGACCGGTCACCTCGTGTTCAGCACGCTTCACACCAACGATGCTCCCGGCGCAATAACACGTCTGATCGACATGGGCGTCAAACCCTTCCTGGTTGCCAGTTCTATTCAGGCCATTATGGCTCAGCGCCTCGTACGCGTGATATGCAAAGAATGCAAAAAAGTCGATCCGATGCCGGATCCCCATTATCTGCGGCTGATGAATATCACACCTGAAGATTTACGCAAATATCCGGTCTATAAAGGTGCCGGTTGTGCCAGGTGTTCTGGTACCGGTTACAAAGGGCGTATTGCTATCTTTGAGATGCTGGAAATGAACAACCAGATACGCGAGCTGGCGTTCTCCAGGGCTCCAACCTCGGCGCTGCGCAAAGCAGCATTGGCCAGCGGTATGCGCAGTCTGTTGGAAGATGGACGTTTGAAAGTATTTAAAGGGGTTACAACGCCTGAAGAAATTTCGCGCGTAACCCAGGCTGAGGGCCTTGTTTTTGACCAGGCGACATAAATCTCTTACGTTTTAGGATATGAATTATGGCATCATTACATATTGACCGACTCTTGGAAGCCTGCATTAAAATGGGCGGCTCCGATATTCACATTGTTGTAGGCAGACCTCCGGTATTGAGAATTGGCGGCAGACTCCGTTCCTTGGAAACCAAGGTCTTAGAGCCCGATGATACCGTATCTTTGATGAAAAGCATTACGCCGGAAAAAAACCAGCAGGAATTGCAGGAATCCGGCGGTACCGACTTCGGTTTCGCATTCGGGGACGCAGGCCGCTTCAGGACCGCGGTATTCCGTCAAAAGGGCAATATCTCGATGGTCTTGCGTCTTATTCCGTCTTCGCTTCTTAGCTTTGAGCAGATTGGCTTGCCCAGAGTATGTGCTGCGTTATGCCGGCGTCCTCGCGGATTGTTCCTGGTAACAGGTCCTACCGGCAGCGGCAAAACGACGACGCTTGCCAGTATGATCAACTATATCAATGAGACCCTCGACCATCATATTATTACAGTCGAAGAACCCATAGAATACTACCACAATCACAAAAAGGCGGTCATCAATCAAAGAGAAGTAGGCTTGGATGTTCCGAGTTTTTCTGAGGCCCTGCGTCGCGCCTTGCGTCAAGACCCGGATGTGATTCTCGTCGGCGAAATGCGTGACTTGGAAACGATTGAAGCCGCGATTACCGCCGCCGAAACCGGCCACTTGGTGTTCGGTACGCTGCACACGACGGGTTGCCAGGGTACGATTAACCGTATTGTGGATGCGTTCCCTGTCAGCCAGCAGGAGCAGATTCGCGTACAGCTAAGCACAAACCTGATTGCCGTATTGAGCCAGACATTGTGCCCAAAGAAGATAGGAAAAGGTCGTGTTGCGGCGTATGAATTTATGGTGGTAACGCCTGCGATTGCAAACCTGATTCGTGAAAACAAGACCTACCGTATCGAGTCCAGTATTCAGATTGGTAAAAAGATTGGTATGCAGCTTTTGGACGATCATTTGTGGGAATTGTATGATAAAGACCTGATTGGCCTGGAAGAAATGATGGACAAGTCGAGGTATCCTGCGGCTCAGTTGGAGAAAGCAGAGAAAAAACTGGGCCAGTCGCTTGGAGCGCATGCCAAAAAGGCCATTGAAGAGGAGTATGGTCCAGTGATTGGAGGGTAATAATTGTTTTTTTACATAGTTTAATTATATTATAGGCCGCTGTGGATACGGCCTATATTCATTTTATGCATTTAATTATCTCGATATATTAAACATGCCACGTGTACAACCAATTATTTTGAAAATAAGAAGGATTTCTTTTGACTTAGCAGGCTTTGTAAAAAATTGAGAAATCCACGAATAACTCGTTTTTTTAGTAGAAATCGTGTTTGTGTGCTTATTGTGCTAAGTGTCCATCCTTAATTTTAATTGAATAAGTACGTTTTTGTGCGTATAATACTAATAGAAACGGTCTTTAAAAGAAAGACGTTGAAATCTTAAATGGCTAAATTACCTC
>JBHJNC010000320.1:0-2603 GCA_048497675.1 Gimesia maris | reverse complement strand
GGTCCGAACCAAGATGGTTCGGCAAACGGGTTGCAAAAAATGGCGAATGCGGGTAAATTTTGTTGATCTTTTTCGGGAGTTTAGACGTAAAGAATGCTAAAATAACAATAACCGAACTAATTTATAGGAGTATACAATGCTGCAAGATGGTGAAAAAGGTGCGATCATTCAACGTGACAAAACAACTTACGCGGTCGCCCCGCATCTGCCGTGCGGCGTGGTCAGCCCGCAGACGCTCCGCAAGCTGGCCGACGTCGCGGAAAAATACAACGCGGCCGCTCTGAAAGTGACCAGCGCCGCCCGCATCGCCATCGTCGGTCTGACCGAAGAGCAGGTTGACCAGGCCTGGAAAGACGTCGATATGTCGCCCGGCGCCGCCGTCGGCCTGTGCGTCCGCAGCATCAAAGCCTGCCCCGGCACGACCTTCTGCAAACGCGGCCTGCAGGACAGCCTCGGCATAGGGATGCTGCTGGACCAGAAATACCACGGGATGGAACTGCCCGGCAAATTCAAAATCGGCGTTTCGGGCTGCCCGCACCAATGTGCCGAAACCTGCATCAAAGACCTCGCCCTGGTGGGTACCGCCAAAGGCTGGATCGTGATGGTCGGCGGCAACGGCGGCGCGCAACCCCGCCTGTCACAAGAACTAACACGCAATCTGTCCACCGAGCAGGCCCTGGCCGTCGTGGACAAAATCATCCACTACTTCAAAGCCCACGGGGACAAAAAACACCGCCGGCTGGGTATCCTGATTGACGAAATGGGCTTAGAGGCTTTCAAGACCGCCATACTCGGCAATTAGACCGATGACGGGAGATGAATCAATTGGCGACCCTAAATATCCCGATTTCAGCAGCGGCGGCATTTTCGGCCTGATAAATGTCGGCAAAAAAGCCTTGCAATTCCGCGTGGCCGGGGTATAATGTGTGGCTCGCTAATTGAAATTTGAAACGGAGATTATAGAAATGAAAAAAGATATACATCCGAATTATCAGGCCGTCAAGGTTCGCTGCGGTTGCGGCAATACCTTTGAGACTCGCAGTACATCCAAAGAAATCCACGCTGAAATCTGCTCAATGTGCCACCCGTTCTACACCGGCAAGCAGAAATTCGTCGATACCGCCGGCCGTATCGAACGCTTCCAGAAGAAGTTCGGCCAGAGCTATTTCGCCAAAAAAGCCGACAAGAAGTAGCGACTCATCCCGTACAAGCATTGCGCTGTCGAACGTGACTTACAGGTTACGGAAGGCAGCGCAATTTTTTTGTATCCATCCCGGATACGAACAACGCCTCAGAATTTCCTTATAACTGAATTAAAAGCGATCACAATCAATTGAGGTCAAAATGGATCAGGTAACCGAAGCACTCCTGGCTAAACTCGAACAGCTCGATCAGCGTTTCATTGAAATCGATCAGTTAATCTCGCAGCAGGACATCGTCTCGAACCCGCAGAAGCTGATCCCCCTGACCAAAGAGCAGGGCAAGCTGCGTCCGATGGTCGAGCGTTTCCGGGCATATAAAGAGATCATCCGGCAGCTCAAGGATTCCAATGCACTGGCCGAAGACCGCTCGGCCGACCCGGAATTGCGGGATATGGCGTACGAAGAGGCCAAAGAGCTGACGGCCAAATCCGACGCAATGCTCGAGTCGATCAAGGATACGCTGGTGATGGCCGATGACGACGCGATTGATTCGGTCATTATGGAAATTCGTGCCGGCACGGGCGGCGAAGAGGCGGCGCTGTTTGCGGCGGACCTGCAGAATATGTACACCCGCTACGCCGACAAGATGGGCTGGAAAGTCGAAACGATGGACTTTTCGCCGACCGACAAAGGCGGCTTCCGCGAAATCGTGATGACCCTCAGCGGGCCGGGCGTCTGGTCGCACCTGGGCTATGAAAGCGGCGGGCACCGCGTCCAGCGCGTTCCGGAAACGGAATCACAGGGCCGGGTGCATACGTCAGCGGCAACGGTGGCTGTCCTGCCCGAGCCGGAAGAAGTCGATGTCGATATCAAACCCGATGACGTGATCGAAAACGTCAGCTGCGCCGGTGGCCCCGGCGGGCAGAACGTCAACAAGGTCGCAACGGCCATTCGGCTTGAGCATATCCCGACGGGTATTGTCGTCAGTATGCGCGATGAACGCAGCCAGCACAAGAACCGTGCCAAGGCGTGGCGTATTTTGCGCGGGCGCGTTTTTGACTTTTACCAGAAGAAGGCTGTCGCGGACCGTTCCGAAAAACGCAAGACGATGATCGGCTCCGGCGACCGCTCCGAGCGCATCCGGACGTATAACTTCCCGCAAAACCGCCTGACCGACCACCGCATCAACTTATCATTGTATAGTCTTGAAAAGGTGATGATGGGCGAAATTGACGAACTGATCAAGGCCCTCAAGGACTACGACAAACAGCAGCGCCTGGAAAATATGACGCTGTAAAGAAGCAAACAAACAAGCCGGGAGCTAATATGATAATTCTCGTTACCGGAATGGTGGGCATCGACAAGAAAGCGTATTTGTCGGAGGTCTGTGAGCTGGCGCGAAAGCGGGGCAAGGATATCCTGCTGTGCAATATCGGCGATATGATGTACGCCGAGGCGCCG
>JBHJNC010000319.1:0-5290 GCA_048497675.1 Gimesia maris | reverse complement strand
TATTCCTGTTTGAACTACGCTTTTTTCTTATTCAGTTGATTGACCGCTGCCAGTATCAGCCCCAGGGTTACAAACGCCCCGACCGGCATCACCATCGCCGTGCACGGGGTGAACCATCCGCCCTTATCAACCGGATTGAGAATCGTCATGACGGCCGTTTCGGAAAACGTGATGCAGCCGGTAGCCAGTATCTCGCGAATCGCCGCCAAAAAGCACAGGACGACGGTAAACCCAATGCCCATCGCAAGACCATCAACCGCACTGACCAGCACGCCGTTTTTGGCCGCACACGCTTCGGCGCGGGCAATAATAATGCAGTTGACGATAATCAGCGGGATATACGCGCCGAGTTTTTGGCTCATTTCCGGCTGAAATGCCTTTAGATACATATCCGCAATCGTTACAAATGCCGCTATTGTTAACGTGAACATCAAAATTCGCAGATGAGCCTTCAGCAGGTTCCGCATCATGCTGACCACCACATTCGAGCAAATCAGCACAAACACCACGCACAGCCCCATTGTCAGTCCCGATTTAACGCTGGTGGTTACCGCCAGTGTCGGGCACAGCCCCAGCATCAGCCGCAGGACGGGAATCTCCGTCCAGATGCCGCCCATAAACGCCTGGCCGACCGTCATTTGATTATTTTCAGACATATCCGTTATCTTTCAAATTTACTCAATATAGAATTTATTGCAGCAGACCCTGTTCGGTCAGCTTGCTCTTAATCTGCACAACAAACGTATTCATAATATTGACTACCGCCTGGCTGGTGACCGTTGCGCCGGTAATGGCGACAATTTCATTGTCAATGGCTTTTGGGTTGCCGGTCTTGACTAACTTGAACTCTCCGGCCGGAGCCTCTTGATACTGCGACTGATAAAAGCCGTTTTTAATGGTAATCTTGTCGCCAAAGCCCGGCGTTTCGCTGCATGACAGGACGCTGAAGCCATAGACTTTTTCAAACTTCGCATCCACCGCCACCACCAGACGAATCACATCGGCAAAGCCGGGGCCTTCCGCGACAAACACCCAGCCGCTGCGATTGCCGCCGGCGTCCAATCCTTCACGCACATCGGCGACCAGTGTCTTGCCCTTGCCGAGTTCCAGCGTCAGCGGCTTATCCAGGGGCTTGAAGCTTTGCGCAGTTGTCAGCACGCTTTGTGCCAGCGTATTGAATTTATTAATTTCATTTTGTGCGATTTTCGGCGACCATGCCGTGTTGGTTATTGCCAGCAGTCCGCCAAAAAATACGGACGAAATCATCAGCAGCCAGCTTTCGGCAAAGAATAATTTCAACTTACTGAACATTGGGTTTGCCTCCTGCGGGTATCAGTCGTGTGAACCGGTCAATCAGCGGGGTGATGGAGTTCATAATCAGCACCGCGTACATCACGCCTTCGGGGTATTCGCCCAGGAACCGAATCAGCATAATCAGGACGCCGACGCCAAGGCCGAAAATCCATTCGCCTTTGGCTGTCAGTGGCGAAGTAACCGGGTCGGTTGCGATAAAAAATGCCCCCAGCATCAGGCCGCCGCCGACGATATGATACAGCGGGTTGACATACGCATCGGGCTTAATCAGCCAGGCAATTGCCGCAACCGCCGCGGCAGCAAGCAGGACCGCAAATGGAATCCGCCAGGTAATCGTCTTGCGAATCAGCATATACACGCCGCCCAGCAGAATTGCCAGGGCGCTGGTTTCACCCAAACAGCCCGCTTCGGCGCCGAAAAAGGAGTCTTTGGAAAGTGTTTCGAGTTCTTTGGCCGGCTGTTCGCCTTTCTGTGCCATCTTGCTGTAAGCCATCACCGTTGCGCGGGTCATATAATTAGTTTCGGTGTTCGTGGCGGTAACCTGCGGCATCGCCGGATTGATGGTCGCCGGCACTCGCCAGGTCGTCATCAGCGTCCCGAACGAAATCGCCAGAAACACGCGTGCCGCCATCGCGGGGTTAAAGACGTTATAGCCCAGTCCGCCGTAGAGCATCTTGACAATCACAATAGCGAATCCGCCGCCTACCACTCCCGCCCACCACGGCGCCGCCGGCGGCATCGATAGGGCAAGAATAATACCCGTTACCACCGCGCTAAGATCGCACACCGAACAGGGTTTCTTGCGGATCCAGTTGAAAATCCATTCGCTGACCACGCAGGTCGCCACACAAATCAGCAGACAGCTTACCGCATACTGGCGGAAGTACCACACCGCGGCTGCCATCGGAAACGCCAGCCCGATAATCACATCCAGCATCACCCGCTGGGTTGACAGCGGCTGACTGATATGCGGCGCCGGAGAAACGGTTATTTTACTGAGCATTCATCAATCCTTTATTTTCAAAATTGAAATATCTATTTATTCCAGCAAAATTAAAGATTAAAATGTAAAATGCAAAATCACATATAAAAATTAAAAATACCGAACAGAAAAATGGTTGAGAAACCCTGTTTTTCCATTTACATAATGAGCATTCATCATTTTTAATTTTTGCATTGTCATTTTGATATTTGCATTTTGACTTTTGCTATTTCTATGCTTTCTTCTTCGCTCTTGCCACCAGCAGCTTGCCGGTTTTGATATAGCCGGTCAGCTCGATATTGGCAGGGCATACATAACTGCAGCAGCCGCACTCAATACACGCCGACATATAGTAGTCCGCCGCCATATCCAGCTTGCCTGCTTTGACTGCGTGTGCGATTTTCGTCGGGTTCAGATTTTCCGGACATGCCGTCAAACACCGTCCGCAGCGGATGCATGTGGTCTGCTGATGTTTAAACTTCGCTTCGGTCACTTCCTTTTTAGTCAGGAGCGTCAGCCCGCCGCTGGTTTTGGTTAGCGGCGTCGATAAATCCGCGATGGCAAAGCCCATCATCGGCCCGCCCATCACGACTTTGGCGGCGTAATCGTTCAGTCCGCCGCAATGCTGAATCAGTTCCTGCACGCTCATCCCGACCGGGCAGTAGTAATTCCCCGGTTTGGCAATCGCGCTGCCGGTTACACAGACCACACGGTGCGTCAGCGGATTACCCAGCACCACAGCCTCGGCAATCGCGGCAGCTGTTCCAACATTCACAACGGCTGCTCCAATGACCGGCGGGATGGTATTGGTCGGAACAATTTTATTCCAGACCGCTTGAATAAGCTGCCGCTCGCCGCCCTGCGGGTACTTGGTTTTCACCGGCACAACCTGAATATCCTCATTCGGATAGTTCTTGATAGCATTAGCAAAGATTTCTATCGCTTCCGGCTTATTATCTTCAATGCCGATGCGAACCTTGTCCACGCCGGCTGCTTTTGCCGCAAGTCGAATGCCCGCAAGGACTTGCCACGTCCACTCGACCATCATCCGAAAATCACATGTCAAAAACGGCTCACATTCGCAGCCATTGACTATTAATATGGTCTTGGGCATCGCCGGATTCGGTTCGATCTTAACCCGCGTCGGGAAGCCAGCGCCGCCCATACCCACGATACCGGCTTCCTTGATGGCCTGGCAAATCTGCTCGGAAGACCATTTTGAAGGATTGAAATGGGCATCAAACTGCCCAAAAACCGGCTTTTTGGGTTCGTTTTGTTCAGGGTCGGTGTCAATAACTATCGACATTGTCCGTCCTAAAACAGGGTGGGGGGCAAGGACAATATCCTTCACGGTGCCATTAACCGGCGAGTGGACGGGTGCGGAGACAAACGCATCCGAAGTGCCGATTTTCTGCCCCACAACAACCTTATCCTTTTTATTGACAAGGGCTTTGCACGGGGCGCCAAGGTGCTGACTGAGCAAAACAGTGACCTGTTTTGGAGTCGGAATAACTTCAATTGGACGGGCCTGACTGTAATGTTTGCCTTCCGGCGGATGAACCCCCCCCGGAAAAGTGGCTTTTCCCTGTGTTTCCATTCGATTATCTATTCCTTATTTATAGTGTCCTTGAAAGGACATTCTTTGTGTCCAGATAGACTTTTCCGGAACAATAGTTTCCCGATACACAATATCGTGAAAGCAGAAATTAAACCAATAACCACTTGTGCGACTATGATTAGTTTGGGATTATCGATTTTGGTCTTCAGCCACGGCTGGGCCAACCCTGCGGCAATGACAAACGCCGCAACTGGAACAACAAACGCGAAGATTGCCTTGAGTGCAACATTCGGGCCTTTCGCTTGCCCTAACTTCGCATAGATTTCCCGGCAGCGGTCTTTTTGTCCGCAACTGGAACATTCTTTATTCATATTGTTGTCCCGTGTTCACATAAAAGGGTGTTTATAATCCAAACTTTATCCCCTTGCAAGAACAAAAATGCCGCTCGATAACCCTTAATCTCGAACAATACCGACATTATTTTGTTTTTCGTGAAACGTTCTGCCGCTAAAATGGTCTTTATTCATAGAGACATGGTCTATTGAAGGGTGCCTGTGAAAACAAATAACGTTAGAAATATCGTAATGTGGATATGTCTTGCCTTGACAAGGATGTCTAAGTTTTCGTTCAATGTTATAGGTACTGATAGCATTTTCTTTTCATTTTAACACAAAGTTAATCTTTGGAGCAATTAAGGAGAAAGCGTAATGCCAAAAACGATAGTCAAAGTTATCGATGAACAAAGCAATCCGATTTCAGGGGCTAAAATAAGGCCCTATGCATTACGGTCCACACAAAAAACCAGCATACATTATATTTGGTTTCCTCAAATACATGGTGAACCCAAGACCGTGTTAACGGATAGGACCGGTTGCGCAGAAATCCAATACCCCAAATATGTAGAAGATAAACTCGAAACCGGTGAAATCAGCTTTTGTGTTCGACATCAAGAATATAGCTCTGTTTGTATTGATGACTATTCAGTACAAGGTCAGTCCCGTCTAGTTGTGCTCAAGAAAGGCGCGATTGTCAGAGCCAGTGGTTACATTGGGGACATAAACGAATTAGTAGCAGATCAAATATATCCGCAAGTCACTACGACGGGCGGACTTACTATATCAGCCAATAGTTGGAATGAGATACGATCAGGCGTCTATGAAACAAGACAAGTAAGGTCTGGGACCAATTTTCTTAGCCTTGTTCATCTTGCCAAAAATGGTCAGATTTATTTTAGTGAAATATTGCGCTTTGAGGCGCAGCAAACGGAGGTTTTTGAGTTCCATCTGGAACTGAAATTAGGTGTATGGGTTGAAGGGCGGCTGGATGATTCTGTTCCCCGGCCGGTTACAGGTGGCAAGGTCGTGGCGAGGGTTGCTCCGGTATTGCCTGAAACACCTGACAGTTCGATTGCCTGGCGAACATGGAGAAATATTGAC
>JBHJNC010000318.1:0-6494 GCA_048497675.1 Gimesia maris | reverse complement strand
CCGTAGCCATCGACCGCTTGCGGCATCAAAAAAACAAGTAGTTTGTCTACTAAAATGAGGCTTATGTTTTTCCGTCGTTTCGGGTACAATAGCGGCTATGACAGAGACGGACAAAGACAGGCTTGAGCTGATTCGGGAGCTGATTCGGACATTCCCGGCCGGGCCGGGGCTGTACCTGATGAAAGACGGCCATGACCGGACGCTGTATATCGGCAAAGCGAAGAACCTGCGCAGCCGGGCAGGCAGCTATTTTCAGCCGGCGGCGAATCTGCATGAATCCCGCGGGCCGTGGATTGCTGAGATGGTCGGCAAGGTCGCCACGGTCGAATACCTCGAAACGGCCAGCGAGGTGGATGCGATTTTGCAGGAAGCACGGCTGATAAAAGATATTCATCCTCCGTATAACACCGACCTCAAAGACGCCAAGACATTTCCGTATATGGAAATTACCACTCGGCAGGAATTTCCGGGGGTGTATATTACCCGCAATCCGCAGGATGCGCGTAGTCGGCTGTTTGGGCCGTTTACCAGCGTTGGTGACTTGCGGGAGGCGTATATCGTACTGCAGAAAATCTTTCGTTTCCGTACCTGCAATCTCGAGATTCACAGCAGCGACGACAAACGGCGGTTTTTCCGCCCGTGTATTCTCTACAATATCAAGCAGTGCTCGGCGCCGTGTGCCGACAAAATCAGCAAGGTCGATTACAAAAAAAGCATCGCCGAGCTGATTAAGTGCATGCAGTCCAGGCGGTCGTCGATATTGAATGACTTTAAAAAGAAGATGGCTGAGGCGGCGGCAAAGCTGGATTTTGAGATGGCGGCACTGTATCGCGACCGGATACGGCAGATTGAAAATTTGGACAAGCGCGGCTCGGTGCAAACCAATGTCCAGCCGGAGTCGTTCCGCACCGATCCGACGGAGGCGCTGGAGAAACTGCAGGCGATTTTGCAGAGTCCGCGGGCGATACGGATTATTGAGGGATTTGACATCGCCCATTTATCCGGCCAGCAAATGGTCGGCTCGATGGTGCAGTTTATCGACGGCAAGCCCTTTAAAGACGGCTACCGGCGGTTCAAGATCAAAACCGTTAGCGGCGTAGACGATTATGCTTCTCTGCAGGAGATTATCGGCAGACGCTACAAACGCGCGGCCACGGGTGAGGAACTGTGGCCGGATTTGGTATTGATTGACGGCGGCTTAGGTCAGCTTCACGCGGCACAGGAGGTTTTCCAGCAGATGGATGTGCCGGAGCCGAATCTGCTGGCGCTGGCGAAAAAAGAAGAGATTGTCTATGTCGCCGGTCGGGAAAAGCCGCTGAAATTGCCTGCGACCTCGCCGGTTTTGAAACTGCTGCAATATATTCGGGATGAAGCCCATCGCTTTGCCCAGCATTACCACCACCTGCTGCGGAGCAAAAAGCTGTTGGAGGAAACATAAAGGATAGTAAACGATGGCAATTATTTGAAAGGGAATATATGAACCAGACAACGATCTTTTTTAGATTCCGCCCTTTTATCTCTTTTGTTACCACGTTTTCATTTCTTGCACTCGCTGTAACCGGCGTTATCCTGTTTGTCACCCCGCCCGGCCGCATCGCCAACTGGACCAACTGGACATTCTGGGGGCTTACCCGCCATCAATGGGTCGCCCTGCACATCTGTACCAGTACGCTGTTTGTCATCGCTTCTTTGTTCCACCTGTATCTGAATCTCAAACCTCTGATTAATTATCTGGTCAGCAAAACTCAGCAGGCCGTTAAACTTCATCTTGAATGGGCTGCTGCGGTAATTTTATGCGGCGTGGTCGTCTGGGGTGCGTTAAAGCCGTTCGAGCCATTCAGCTCATTACTGAATCTCAATAGCCGAGCCAAAAACCGCTGGGCAGCCAAAACCCAGCAGCCGCCGGTGCCTCACGCGGAAATCCTCACCATCGCCGAACTGGCCGACCAGGCCGAAATGGAGATCGAAACAATCATCGCCAATCTCAGCAGACACGGTATCCAGGCCGCAGCTGAAGACATCTTCGGAGATATTGCCGACAAAGCGGGCTATTCGCCGGATGAGCTTTTCCGAATTGCCGTCGGGCAGGCCGATATGCGTGGCCGCGGCCGGCAGCACGGCGGCGGTATGGGAGGTTTCGACAAACAACCGGGCGACGGTCCAGCCGGAGGCTTTGGACAACTGACCCTTGCACAGGCCTGCCAGGATATGTCTATTTCGGTGGAAGATGCCATGAAGGCTTTAAACGCCGCCGGAATTCAAGCCGCTGCCGACCAGCGGATTCGGGACATTGCGGACAAAAATAATATCCACCCCAGCCAAATCCGCCGGATTCTCGAAGGAAACTGAATCCGCTATTGAAATGAAATCTAAGCTGTGGACAATTCCCGCAGTGTTATCATTTTCATAGCCACAACAACAATGCCGGTATTTGCATCTGCTGGAAGCCAAAAAACCGCTGAAAATACAACACAGATAAACACTCTCCAAAAAAACCGCGGCAAGGTCCCATAAAACATCTCTTTGTCTTGTCACCACAAGCCCCAATCTATTCAGAGGAATTGCCTCCAGCCTGAAACATTTGTTAGATTTTAGGTATGACAAACTCGGTTCTGAAAACGAGGTATCTACGTATCCATAATTGGAAAAATAAGGGCATCGCACAACTATGAAAACTAGAAAGTATCTTTTGTTATCCCTGATACTGCTGCTCTGCGGAATCATTTCAATCCCCGCCGAGGCTCGCACCATCAGCAAAACAGAGGCAGAAACGGCAGTCGATGGCTGGCTGAATGCCAATTTTATGCCTATGGATGCGGCGATTGGCTGGCAGATTGAATGGACCGACACATACAACGATGCCAACGGAATACCTGCTTATTACATTGTCTATTTACAGCCTGCGGGGTTTGTCATTGTCGCTGCGGACGATCTGGTTGAACCCATCATCGGTTTTGTAACGGGGTATCTCTATTATGACCCTTCGCCCGATAATGTTTTGGGGGCGATGGTCAGCCGCGACCTGCCTGCTCGAATTAAAACGGCTGAAACGATTGAACAGAAACTGACTCTAAATTCGCAGGGCACCAGCCAGCGATTCACTTCCAAAGAAATCATCTCAAGAATCGGCTCGCTGAAGGCCAAAATCAAATGGCGGCAACTTCAAACGGCAGCATTCGTTCCCCCTACCGGCGCCCTGACGGTTTCCGATGTGCGCGTTCCTGCACTGCTGGGCAGCACCTGGGGGCAGGATAATGTGGCGGGTAGCTACTGCTACAATTATTACACACCCAATCATTATTATGATGGCTGCGTGGCTACAGCAATGGCACAGCTGATGCGCTACTGGCAATGGCCCATGACGGGAATCGGCGTAAAGTCGTCCAGCATCCGGGTCGGTTCTACCACGACAACCGCTTCGACGCGCGGCGGCAACGGCGCAGGCGGAGCTTATTTGTGGAATCAGATGCCTCTTACGCCTGACAGCTCATTAACAACCGCACAGCGGCAGGCTATCGGGGCACTATGCTATGATGCCGGCGTTGCGGCCCACATGCAATACGGCTCCGGCGGCTCCGGCGCTTATATGCATGATGCACGGTACGCATTGGTTTCAACATTCAAATACACCAATGCCGTGATGGGCGGCAATGAATACTCCGATATCGGCGCTGGGTTGACCGATATGATCAACCCTAATTTAGACGCAGGCTGTCCCGTATTGCTTGCCATCTACCGGTATGTCAATAATCAATACACCGCCGGCCATGCCATCGTCGCCGATGGTTACGGATACAACGCGGCGACCCTTTATCATCACCTGAATCTCGGCTGGGACGGGGCAGCAGACGCGTGGTACAACCTGCCTAACGTTGATACTGGCTATTATAATTTCAATATCGTTGTCGCCTGTATCTATAATATTTATACTTCCGGCACCGGTGAAATTATCAGCGGACGAGTTACCCACAGTTCGGGGGTTGCATTCCCCGGCGTAACCGTCACCGCCGCCGGGCCCGGCGTTACTTACTCAGCCGTAACCAATGACTACGGCATCTACGCTCTGGCAAAAGTTCTGCCTAATACCACCTACACCGTCAGTGCTTCGGCACCCGGATGCACCTTTGGCGACAAAGTTGTCACAACGGGTTATTCACTGACCGGACAGCTTACCAGCGGTAATAAAGGGGGAATTGATTTTGTAACAGACTCGGCTATACCCGCAGCGCCCGCAGCACCTGCGACACTGACCTACCCCGCTTCCAGCGGCACGGGGCGATATACCGTAACCTGGGATGCCCCTGCCGGAGCAACCGCGTATGAATTGATCCGTTCGCTCGACGGCGGAGCCAGCTGGCGGCAGGTCTATCTGGGCAGCGGAACGTCCTATTCGGAAAGTGTCGTTAACGGCAGTTACCGATATTGGGTTCGCGCAATCAACGGCGGCGGCTCAAGCGACTGGACCACAGGAGCGGCAAGCTGCGTAGTCAATACGACGCCTCCCGGGACTCCTTCATCGATCACCTATCCTGCCAGCAGTTCAACCGGACGCTATACCATAAGCTGGGGTTCGGGCAGCGGAGCAACCTCGTATCAATTAAAACGGTCCAGAAATAACAGTACAACCTGGACGGTAATTTATACCGGCACTGCGAGATCCTATTCGGAAAACGTCACCACCAATGGCAGCTATAAATATTCGGTCAAGGCCATAAATGCCGCCGGCAGCAGCGCCTGGCGAACGAAAACTACCGGATGCCTGGTCTATAGACGATACTATATATAGAGGAAACAGTTACCTTTAGAAAAGAGGCTTTTTTTCTAAAAGATTGATAACTTCTTTTTTGATACGACGGGCATGCTTGACCGCTTCTTTCGCCTCTGTGAGTGTAATTGGCTCATAAGACCCCGGATAGCGTGTTGCCGTCGCATATTCTGTGAATTGCCGCTGCTGCTCGATGGTCAGAGAAAAACGGATATGTTTTGGCAAAAGTGAAATTAAAATCTCAATATCATGTGTTCTGGGAAAAGCGACGTTGACGGCGACCAGGGCAGACTTAATATACTTTTCCACACACTGCTGGGCGTGAAAACAAACTGTATCAGTCGGACAGTTTTTACCCAGCTTAAGGGTGTGAGAGGCAGTTAATAAATCATTGTCAGCTTTCGTATGCCACTCCTGAATGACGATCTCGATTTTGTCATTTTTGGGCATACAGCACTTTTCCTTCACGAGCGGCAGGCCATTCAATTGTACCTACAATATCTTTACGCCATTCAAATTCTTCGGGCCTGACAACAATCACATCTTTGGCCACATTCATATCATGCAGCAGCACACCGATCTCAACCGCTTTCTTGCGTTTCGACCCGACGACAGGCATCACCACCATTAAATCGACATCGCTATCCGGTCCGGCGCTGCCGGTTGCGTAAGACCCGAACAGAATCACCTTTTGGGGGTCAAACTGCCGGACTATCCGGTCAACCATCTGACGGATGAGCTTGGGGCTTGCTTTTTTTATTTTTTTCATGATTTTACACCTGTATACGGTGGAAACTTGTTTCCGGACAGAACTTATAATACATACGTTATGCGAATTTAAGAAAAAAGCAAGCTGAAAAGTTATTTTGCCGGTTCGATTTTGACCGCCGGGTTGCCTTTGGGCAGGGTCTTGCTGTGTTGCCAGTTGGCCAGCCCCATTTCACGGCTGCGGGCAAAGCCGTATTCACAATCGCCAACGGTTTTAACCACCGCCTTGCCTTTTTCGTCCCAGCGGCTGTAGTCGCCGGTGATGGTCGCCTGATACCAGCGGTAAGGGAACTCATGTTCGGCAATCAGCGGGTCAATGGCCGTAATATCGACATTGTGCGCCCCGGCCAAATCCGCCTGCGTAACCACATACGTAATATCGCGCGTATAGTAATGCTCCGCCCAGACCTCGGCGGGCTGATTCGGGTCGGCGGACGCTCTGCCCAGTTCATTGGGGTCCCAATCCATCGGCACATACGCATCCAGAAACGTTAGATGCAGGCTCGTCCCCGGGCGGTCTTTGGTAATCCGCCGGGCTGCGGTTTCTATCGTCCAACTGCCCGCCGAGTGGCCGATCAGATGGATATGCCGGATGGAGGTCGGCAGTTTCAAAATCGCCGCCGCCAGCCGGGGGCCTGCGATATCGCGGGCGTAGCGTGCCGCGTGGATGGAGGTAATCACCGCCGAGCCGCCCGACCAGTCAAAGCAGCCGCAGACCCACTCATTCGGGTCGGTCTTTTGGCGGAGCGCCTCGGCCATCGTCTGCGGCCAGTCGCGCTGGGCTTTGTCAATCCAGCCGTGCGTCACAATCACCGCCTTATCGACGCTTGCGGGGATTTTCACATTGGGGTCAATCATCACATTCGGCTCGGCCGCCACCTGAGGCGTTTCGAGATTGTACTGAACGATATAAACACCTTCGTCGCTGGCCGTTAGTACGCCGGAATCGGTCATCTTGACT
>JBHJNC010000317.1:0-4181 GCA_048497675.1 Gimesia maris | reverse complement strand
AAAGACCCGGATAATCTCGTTTATGCGGAAAAATTACTTGCCGCCAGCCTTGCTGCCGGATGCACCCGTACCGCAGAGTGGATCGCTCAGCTCATTTTTGACGCCAATCGGTCAAGCCACAAACCCTCATTCAGGATTTACATCGTCCTTAAAGATGCCTATGACAAGCTGGGGCTATATACCCAAGCTGTCAAAGCGTGCCAAATGGCTATTGAGCTGAAGCCGGATAATGACCCATTAAAGAACGAATTGCGGGATTTGTCTGCCAAGATGACCATGGAAAAAGGTAAATACGGCAAAGCCAGTTCATTCCGTGATTCAATTAGCAATAAAGAACTTCAGGATCAGCTGCAATCTCAGGACACTATCGTTAAGAGTGAGTCGGCAAAACATCGAATTGCAGCCAAGCACGTCGCCAATATCAGCAAGCCCCCACTTCTACGACCAATATTCTTCAGCTTGCTGAGGCTCTGGTTGACCTGGAAACCAAGCAGGGGCTCACTGAAGCTGAGCAGCTGCTTAAGTCGGCTTATGAAAAGTCAAAAGATTTCTCGTTTCAACGGAAGTTGATGGAGCTTGAGATCAAGACCTTGCGCAACCTGATTCGCAAGGAACAAGACCGCCCGGAAGCACTAGGCCAAGGTGCATCGGAACAGCTCACGCTGCTAAATCAGCAATTGGAACAAAAAGAAAACCACTATTACCAGCTTTGTGTTCAAAATTATCCGACGGATTTACGGTTCAAATACGAGTACGGCCGCTGTTTAATTCGTTCCAAACAGTTCGATGAGGCCATCCCGATGTTTCAAGAAGCCAAAAACGACCCCCGCCTGAGGGCTTTGGCGATGGATAAAATCGGCCTTTGTTTCTTATTAAAGGAATGGTTTGACGATGCGATTGATATTTTTTCCGATGCCTTGAAAGAATGCCCGACCCAGGAAAGCGCCATTGCAAAAGACGTAAGATACAATCTGGCAAGGGCTTACGAAGCGGCCAATAAGATTCCACAGGCCCTTGAAGTATACCGAAAACTGGCTCAAACAGATTTTTCTTATAAAGATGTAAGTCAACGTATTGACAAACTGAGGTCGAAGGGTCATAATATCTGACTCGAAATCGTAAAATAGACGTATTTAGTCCGGAAGTTTAATAACGCTCCTAAATGGAGCACAAACAGAAGTCAATAGGAGAAGAACGTGGCTCATTCGTTATCAGCCAAAAAACGTGTTCGTCAGAATGACAAAAGCCGCACGATCAATCGTGCACGAAAAAGCATGTTGAAAACATTCACCAAGCGGTTCTTATCCGCTGTGGGTGAAAGCAATCTGGAAAAAGCCCAGCAGGAATACAAACTGCTGACCAAGAAGCTGGATCAGGTATCCTGCACCAGCACCATGCACAAAAACACCGCCTCGCGGATTAAGTCCCGTATGGCTAAAAGATTAAACGCTCTGAAAACCAAAGGCGCCGGATCGGCTGCGTAATTCCGCGTCTGTCGAATAAACTGTAGAACGTCCAGACTGGCGGTATCGCTTGACTGGACGTTTTTTTATTTACACTACCGCTGCAAGGATGCCCACTGGGTCAATATCCTGAATGGAACTGCTCAAGCGACAAATACTTCGCGTATTATGCAGACGTGACTATAAACCTATGTCTTTGGCCAAGCTGGCTGAAGCAATGGGGTATGGCCCATCCGATTACTCCCAATTCCAGGACGCAGTCAACGCCCTTCGCAATCAGGGACAAATTGCTTTAGACTCATCTCGAAATATCACCCTGCCAGCTATGAGCAATCGCATCATCGGCACTTTTCGCGCCAATGAACGCGGCTTTGGGTTTATTCTCCCGCTGGAACCGAATGCACACGGCGATTTGTTTGTCGCCCCCGATGACACCGCAGGAGCCATGAACGGCGATACCGTTGCCGCACGGGTTGAAAAACGCAACTTCCGGGGGCAAAGCCGTTACAGCGGCGTCATCACCGAAATCATCGAACGCGGCAAAGACCGGTTTGTCGGGCAGCTTCAGCGAGGCAGCGGCGGCGGATGGTTTATCGTTCCGGAGGGCAAAGGTTTTTATCCGCCGATTGCTATTCAGGACGCCGCTTCGAGCAACGCCAAACTCAACGACAAAGTCATCGTCGAATTAGTCAGTTACCCGACCCGCAGCGATATGTACGCACAAGGCGCGATCGTCAGTGTTCTGGGCCGGGCAGGCAATTACGAAACTGAAATTAACGGCATCATCGCTCAATACGGCCTGCCGATGGAATTTTCCGAAGAATGCCGCAAACAGGCCCGGGATGCCGCCGAAAGCTATAATCCCGAGGCCGCAGGGGACCGCGACGATATTACCCGTGAAGTTGTCATTACCATCGACCCGCCGGACGCCAAAGATTTCGACGATGCCATCAGTCTCCGCAAAAACAGAGACGGCAACTGGGTCCTCGGCGTGCATATCGCGGATGTCTCAGCCTTTATCCCGCTCAATTCTCCTCTGGATAAAGAAGCCCAGCTTCGCGGCAACAGCGTCTATCTGCCCGGGCGTGTTATCCCGATGCTGCCGGAAGTCCTCAGCAATGGGATATGCTCCCTGCAGCCCGACCAGAAACGCTTTGCTAAGACCGCCTATATCACCTATGACCCTCAGGGCCGAGTTCTCGGCACCGAGTTTGCCAATAGCATTATCTGTTCGCGCCAGCGTCTGACGTATGAACAGGCCGATGATATTCTCAAAGGCAAAGCCGAAGGTTTCCCCGGTGAAGTGGTCGCCCTGCTGAAAGATATGGAGACACTATCCCGCGCTATCGAACAGCGGCGAATCAAAAATGGTATGCTTCATCTGGATTTACCGGAAACGGAGCTGGTTTTCGACAAAGCCGGCCTGGTGGTAGACGCCCACCCCGCCGATGACAGCTATCCCCATACGATGATTGAGATGTTTATGGTTGAGGCCAATGTCGCCGTCGCTTCGGCACTCGACCGTTTCGGCATCCCTTTTATGCGGCGCATACACCCCGACCCGGATGCCGTCAGCACCAAAAACATTTCCCGTTTTGTCAAACTGTGCGGCATTAAAGTCCCCCGCCACTTGGACCGCCAGGCCATTCAGGACCTGCTCTCGGCGGTCAAGGAGACGCCGCTGGCTTATGCGGTTAATATGTATGTTCTCCGGAGTATGCAGCGGGCGGAATATTCTCCGCTCAATATCGGCCATTTTGCACTGGCGGACCGCCACTATTGCCATTTCACCAGTCCTATTCGGCGATATGCAGACCTGATGATTCACCGTCTGATCGATTGCTATGTCAAAGGACGTCTGGCCAAAATCGGCCTTGATGAAGTGCTGTCCGAAGCCGAGCTGGTCGAGATCGGCCGTCATATCTCCTACACTGAATGTCAGGCCGACGACGCTGAAAACGAGCTTAAGACCATTCTGATTCTGCAAATGCTCAGCAAGAAAATCGGTGACGAAATGAATTGTGTTGTTTCGGGATTAACCAATTTCGGTGTGTTTGTTCAATGCACCAAATTCGGCATCGAAGGGCTCATTGAACCGGGCGACCTGGGAATGGACGAGTGGCGTTATAATGAAAAGGCTCAGGCTATTCTTGGACGGCATTCGGGCAAAACCATCCACCTTGGCCAGCCGATGAAAGTACGCATCGTCTCGGTCAATGTCGCTGGCAGACAGCTTTTCCTCGCACCCGCCGAACCGCTCATCGAAGAACGCAAGCCCAAGCGATTTGGCATCGAAAAATGGCGCAGCAAAAAAAGCAAGCGGCGTTAATTATTCTCAATAATCGCCCCTTGCTCAGGCAAGATGTTTCAATATTTGCTTGATATCCTCAGGCGTTAAATTGTCGGCAAAACTTTGGTTGCCCTGAGCAATCAGCTCTTTAACTTTTTCTATATCGTTGTCGGACAACGCTTTCAGTTCATCTACTTCAAAAGGCATCAGGTCGGTTTTCTGTCCACCTTCTTTAACCAGTGAACAAATTCCTGTTTCCGGGCACATTTCCACGATTAACTTGTCCATTTTTTACCTCCATAAATCACATAAAATAACGTGTACTGCTTATATTATGTCATCCCCCTTTGATTTGTTCACAAATTCTATACTTTTTCCGAAATATAGAATGATTGCACAAAAGTAATAATGCCCTGGGGCATTCTTTT
>JBHJNC010000316.1:0-3355 GCA_048497675.1 Gimesia maris | reverse complement strand
ATTGCTACTCTAAACGCTGAACACCGATTTATGGACTTTCTGCAAAACGAAGCCAATTTATCCTGGCGGCTGAACAAAGGACCGGCTATGTCGTGTTTCTATATATAAAAACGCGCTTGCATTTTG
The DNA here is from genome assembly GCA_048497675.1 of Gimesia maris. Lineage (GTDB taxonomy): Bacteria > Planctomycetota > Phycisphaerae > Sedimentisphaerales > Anaerohalosphaeraceae > Anaeroglomus. Next base: position 3,229 of record JBHJNC010000316.1, on the reverse strand, counting down.
GGGGTATCTGCGGTTATACTCTGGAGCTTTGTTTGTTTTTTTGAATTTTGCCGCTGCACTGCAAGGCGACGCAGCGGCTTTGAGCTAACATTAAATTATAACAGGAGTTAGATATGATTGGTTGTCATGTGGGTCGGTTTTTTCAAGCCTCGGTAGCGGGCGGTTCCTATCAGGAAGGGCTAACTGCGGTCGTGCAGGGTACGCCGCCGGGTATGAGTTTAACCGAGCAGGAACTATACGGCGATTTGCTGCTGCGCAAGCCGGGGGCCGATGAGCTGTCCAGCCCGCGCAAGGAGCCGGATTTGCCCATCATTTATACGGGACTCAATGCCGCCGATACGATTGAAGGGGCCGGCAACAAGAATTTGACCAACGGCACGCCGATTACGATATTAATCCCTAATTTGGACCGGCACATTATCCACATTAAGCAGTATCAGGATACCAACCGCACGCCGCGGCCGGGGCATGCCTCGTGGGCGTCGTTCTGCAAGTATGGGCCATGCGATGATGCGATCGGGGCGGGCATTTTCAGCGGACGCTATACCTCGACGATTGTCGGGGCGGGGTATATCGCCAAGAAGGTCCTTAAGCAGTTCGGCATCGAGGTCTTTTCGTATATTCGCGAAGCGGCAGGGGTTCGCTGTCCGGATATGGACCATAAGGCTATCTTTGATTATACCGAGCGGTACAAACAGATGCGCCGCGACCTGGACCCGTTCTATCAGGAAGTCTATGTCAAGGGTATGGTCAATATGGATATGCGGTTTCTGGAAAAGGCGGCGGTCTTTGCCAGGATCGAAAATATGATCGATGATATCCGCGCCAAGGCCCCGAAGATGACGGGCAAGATGGTTGCGGATAAATACGGCGTGCATCATGTGGTTCTCTGTCCGGATTTGAACGCGGCAGAAGATATGCTGGACGCCTGTAATAAGATTACCAAAACCGGCGATTCATCGGGCGGCGTGGTAGAAGTGGTTGTAACGGGTGTTCCCGCTGGTTTGGGCGAGCCGGTCTTTGACAAGCTGGATGCGGAACTTGGGCGGATGCTGGGCATCGGCGCGGTCAAAGGCGTTGAGGTCGGCGCCGGCTTTGCGGTCAAGGATATGACAGGCATTCAGTCCAATGACGCGATGCAGGCCAAGAACGGCAAAGTGGGCTTTGCGACGAATAATGCCGGCGGCATTACCGGCGGGCTTTCGACCGGCCAGGATATCGTGGTTCGTCTGGCGGTTAAGCCGACGCCGACGATTGATAAGCCGCAGCATACCATTGACAAATACACGCTGGAAAATACGAAGCTGGCGGCGATTACGCGGCGTGACCCGACGATTGTCGGACGCATCTGGCCGGTGGCGGAAAACTATACCGCGATGGTCATTCTGGACAACCTGGTTGCGTATCTGGGGTATGAGCAGCTCAAGGCGAAATTTGCCAAATAGCTATTACCCTTAAACTGTTTTTGGCGGTGGTAGGGTGCAAGCCGGAGCTTCATTGGCAACAAGCCGGGACGCCACAGGGTATCGCATCCACCGCTAAACAGAGCTTAACGGTGGCACAGACATACGGAACGTGTTACACAAAATAATGCCGCAAAAAAAGGGACAGAGGCAATTACCTCTGTCCGTTTGCTTTTTTGTGCTGAGCCGCAGGTTATTCTTTATAGGCTTCCGCGGCGGCTTTGGCGACCTGACGGTGGACTTCTCTATCCAGCATATCGGGCAGGAGCATCCCTTCGGGCGTAATGTCTGCCAGCTTGCAGGCGGCGGCAATCTGCATATCGATAGTAATATCCTTGGCTTTGATGTCGAGGGCGCCGCGGAATAATCCCGGATAGGCCAGAGCATTGTTGATGGCTCTGCCGTCGGCGGCAACGGCTGCACCGGCCTTGAACGCGTCGTCGACGCTGATTTCGCCTTTGGGGTTGCTCAGGGGGAATACCAGCGGATTTTTGGCCATCGCCGAGATCATTTCCTTAGACACCATATTGGGCTGGGCGACACCGATGAAAATATCACGGTCTTTGAACCCTTCCATCAGGCTGCCGGTGACGTTGCTCTTGTTGGTCAGTTCCGCCAGTTTCTGTTTGTATGGATTCATCTTGGCGGTCCTGCCTTTGTAGATAGCGCCTACGGAATCATAGACAACGATATCTTTGAGGCCAAACTTCAGCAGCATCATTGTGATGGCATAGCCGGCGGCGCCTGCGCCGAGAATGATGGCAGTGCTGTCCTGCGGCTTGCGATGGGTGCGTTTTAATGCGGTAATCAGCGCTGCCAGCGAAACGGTTGCTGTGCCGTGCTGATCGTCGTGGAAGACGGGGATATCGAGACGCTCGCGGAGTTTTTCTTCGATTACAAAGCAGTTAGGAGCGGAGATGTCTTCAAGCTGGATGGCGCCAAAGCTCGGTGCAATACGGCAAACGGTCTCAATAATTACGTTTGGATCGGTTGAATTAACGAGAATCGGGACGCAGCTGACTTTGGCAAATTCTGCGAAGATGGCAGATTTGCCTTCCATGACGGGCAGGGAGGGCAGAATACCGATGTTGCCCAGACCCAAAACAGCGGTTCCGTCGGTAACGATGGCGACACGGTCACACAGGCCGGTGTAATCCCATGCGACGGCGGGATTCTCGACGATTTTGGTGCAGACCGAAGCGACGCCGGGTGTATAAAGCATCCGCAGGTTGGTGAGGCTATTGATCGGAACACGGCTGACCATTTCGATTGCACCGCGGCGATGAATTTCAAGCACGTCGTCTTTGACGCTGAACACTTCGATGCCTTCAATGGATTTGGCTTTAGCCAGGACCTGATTGAGATGGTCTTTATCCGAGCAGTAGACCTGCACATCGCGGATTTTGCTGTGGCTTTCGATGCCTACGGTGGTGATATCGCCCAGGTGCGCCTGGGTTTGTCCGATGGCCGAAATAAGCTTGCCAAGCATTCCGGGTTTATCAACAATTTTGCATCGCAAGGTATAAATTTCCGATGCGCGATAACGTTCCTGCCAACTTGTTTTATGCATTTTGAATCCTTACCAATGAATATATTCTTTGAGCTGCGTTTTATTCAGCTCGTTATCGATACCAGTTGAAATGAGAGGACGGATTCTCCAGCACTGTTTGAAAAACTGCTGGAATGCCTGAACGCCCATACAACTTACGACCGCTATTATATGCAGGGCGGGCCATTTTTCAAATACTGTTTTCCGAGAACATTAA
>JBHJNC010000315.1:0-7141 GCA_048497675.1 Gimesia maris | reverse complement strand
GGCAAGCCGATTGCGATGGCCTATGTGTGCTTGCCGAGCAGCAGACGGCCGGACGCGGCCGGCGGGGGCGCATCTGGCATAGCCAATCCGGCCAAAGCATCCTATTTTCATTGTTGCTTTCCCCAAATGCCGGTTCACTATCATTACTTTCGCTGGCAGCGCCGGTGGCAGTCGCAGAGACCATATCATTAACATGCGGGCTGGATGCAGCGGTCAAATGGCCGAATGATGTTCTAATCGATGGCAGGAAAGTCGCCGGCATTTTGATTGAATCCCGAAAATCCGGCGGACAGGAGTTCTTTGTCGTGGGCATTGGCATCAATGTCCATCAGGATAAGGCCTTTTTCAACGCCCAGCCGATGGATGCCCCGGCAACCAGCTTAGATATCGAATCCGGCCGGCAGATCGACAGGAATCAATTCATCAAAACGCTGCTTGAGCAGTTGGAATACCGGTTCAGCACCCCATCTGAGAGCATTGTTGAGGAATGGAAACGCCGCAATCGCCAGATTGGCGAGCGGATTCAGTTAGAATCCGACGGCAAATTGTATTCAGGTACTTGCATAGGCATCGACCCGGCCGAGGGACTGATTATCCAATTAGACGGCGGCGGGATTCGCATGTTTTCCGCCGCAACATCAACAGTTGTCAAGAATCCCTGACAATCATACAGATAGGTGTCTTCTTGGCCGACTCAAATCGCAGCGTTGGGAGTACAGGATTTATCCTGAAAAATGGGGCCAAATTGATTGTGTTGCCGTCGAATCTAAACCAGACATTAGCGATCACCGAGGAGCCAATTAGCCTTTTTTATTTTTGAGTTGTATTTTTGCTTTTTGATTTTTAATCTTTGATTTATGGCGATGTTTTTCTGACGCCAATAAACCCCGCCTGATTGCATAGTCGGATAATCTCCCTGCCCAAAGGCGCTGCGTCTTTACCGCCGCTTTGGCCATGTTCGACCAGGACCGCCAATGCGATGGCACGTCCCGCCTGATCGGTAACAAATGAAGCAAACCAGGCGTTGTACGGTTTTTCAGTTGAGCCGGTTTTGCCGTACACAGTCATACCGAATTGCCCGAATCCGCTGCCTTCAAAGGCATCATAAGCAGAACCGCCTCGTTCATTGACCACCGCGTGCATGCCGTCATAGACAATGGATAAGTTTGACGGATGAATCGGCAGCTTGTGCGTAAAGTGCTCGTTCATCGGGTCATTCGGGTCAATGATCAGCCGGGCAGGTTTATAAACTCCCCGGCGTGCCAATACCGCATACGCATTGGCGGCCTGCAGCACATTGATGCGAAGATTTCCCTGACCAATACCCCACCAGCGTTTTTCGTATGCGGGTATCGGCGTTGCTTCTGAAATATTAACAATAGAGTCTTTTTGGATGCCAAAGATAATGCTGCCGCAGGACTGGCGAAAGGTCACGTTCAAGTCTCCGTCCACGGACAATTGTTCAAGCTTGTCATCGCTGACACAGGGCAATAAAACATCGGTTCCCCAGCCAAACAGCCATAGCCACCGCTGCAAATCCGTACCTTCCAGGCGATTTGCCAATTGCGAAAAATAGACATTGCAGCTTCCGCGAATCGCATTTCGGCCGTTGTTGACCTGTCCGTCTTCACTCCAGCGGGAGTCATGACAATATCCACGCCGCTGCAGCAGACACCTTGGCCAACTGTCCGGCGGCAGGGTGTACGAACAGCTAATCACGTCCTCGGCGGTGATTTTGTGTTCTTCCAGGCCGGCCAGTAAAATCAAAGGCTTGACCACCGACCCGGGCGGGTAATTTTCCTCCAGAGTACGGTTAAGCAGCGGCCGTCGGGGATCGTTCCGCAGCTCATTATACTGTTCTCTGGCCCTATTGACATCAAAGGTCGGCAGCGACACCATCGCCAGAATATCCCCGGTAGCGGCATCCAATACAGCCGCCGCGATGTTCGCGCTGCCCCCAAATCCCGGAATCGCCGAATTGGGATCGCTCAGCAGGGTTTGAATGCTGTGCTGCAGCGACATATCCAGCGTTAGCTGTACATCCTGACCGAGCTGAGCCTCAGTGCGGGACAGTTCGTTTTTCTCTTTGTCGTAAACCACTTCGCCGCGCCGTCCGCGAAGCAGCGGTTCACAGTATTTTTCAATCCCGAATTTCCCTATCAATTCGCCGTCAAGATAACGAAGATAGGCGTCGTCGGAAAATAGCTTATCCGCCTCCTGCTGCTGAACCGGGCCGACCCAGCCGATAATTTGCGGAGCGACATCTTTGAAGGGATACACTCGCTGAGGCCCCGATCGGATTAAAACGCCCTTGACCCCCGTCAATTCAAGCTGCGCCGCCATCAGGGTCGGGCGGTCGTATAATTCCAAAACCGGATAATTCTGATGCATCTCGATGGGATTGGCTGCCAGGATATCCTTCGGGGGGATGCTTTCTTTTTGTTCCTGATACTGCTGAAAGGGAGCCTTCGGGTTCTTGCGTTTCCAGGAAATAAATCGCCCCATATCCCAAACGCGGTTGTTGATGGACTCAATTGTTTCATTGAGTTCGTCTTCTTTGGCCCCGGCGGTATAGATACAAAAGTCCAGCGCCTTTTTGAGCCGTTCCATATCGTTCGAGTATTTTTTGACCAGCTTTTCTTCGGCTTGCTGCTCGCTGATTCCCGACTCGGCCAGCCGCTGGATTTCGGCCTGCCAGAAACGCGGGTCGAGCAATCGTGTCAATTCGTAGTTAATCTGAAGATTAAAGAAGGGCTCATCCCGGGCGATGATTTTGTCATTTCGGTCCAGGATTCTGCCGCGAAGCGTCGGCAATTGCTTGGCAGGCAAAACACGAAGGTTTTCAATTTGAGCGCGGGATTGCTCTACAAAGGCCGTCTGAAGATACCAGAGGCGAGCCAGACATACCAGCATCGTCAGCACGGAAATAAAAATAAATATCTTCAAGCGATGATGATACATAGCAGCTACCTGATACGCGAGCGGGTTTCCTTTCGCCGCGTCTTGCCCCAGAATTGACAAAGTACCCACCAAATCGCCGGGGCGACAAGGCCTGAATAAAGAGCGGTGCACAGCACTTTCCAGAATAAATCAGGACGTGCCTGACCGGTTCGCCAGACCTCCAGCCAGCCTGCCGGTAATTCCGTCAGCAGATAGGCAAAAAAGACCAGGATTCCCTGAGACAGGGGGCTTTGGATGCTTAAAACTCGGCCCATGCTGTTTAGCAGCATGCCGAATATGCCGTAGCAAATCGTATGCGGTCCCATCAGCCAGCCCGTCAAATCGGCTGCAAATCCCGCGGCAAAAGCCCCGCCAATCGCGTCATTGTGGCGGGAAGAAATGCTGACAAAAACCATGATGGTAACCAGAATGGACGGCCGTGTATGCCAATCTCCCAGCGCAATAATATTCAGCAGATTTCCCCCATCGAGGATTGCCGCAGCCAGTAAAATACTATTAAACACAAGCCATCGCATACGCTACTTATCCTGTATGGGAATAACAACGATAACTTCAGTAAGCGACGCAAAATCTTCAATCGGCGTAACACGAATATCCCACACCGAGGCGTCTTGTTCGCCGGGCTTAACCTCGCTGACTTCGCCGACGACTATGGGAAACTCAAGCAGGCCTTTCTGAGCGGCATACACGGTATCGCCTTTTCGAATATCGGTATCGCGTGGAATAAATCCGATGCGGCAGCCGTTCTTGCCGTCGCCGAACATCTGTGCGGGGATGTCAACAGTGGTCCCGTCGCGTCGGACAGTAACCTCAATCACATGCGCAGAATCAGTCAGCAGCTGAACCCGTGCGATGTTTTCCGATGCATCTTTGACCGTCCCGATGATACTGTTTTTCTCGCTGGATAAGACGATTTGTCCGGGTCTGACCGAATACAACGCCCCCATATTGATCACGGCTTCATGTCGGGTTGTCAGCAGCAGGGTATTGACTTTGGCGGTCAGCAGGGCCGATCCGGATAAGCCGAATTCCTTCCGCACGCGGCTAAGCAGCAGATTCTGCCGCTCAATTTCCGCGTTCTTGGCCTCAAGATTTTTGTAATTCTTCCAGAGTTGGTTATATTGCTCTTTTTGAACAATATCTTCGCCCGATTCAGCCATGCGGAGATTTTCAATCGAGATTTTATGCCCGATCTGCAGGACGGGGGAAAGCAGTTCATGAAACAGATAATTCAGGGATTGCGTCAAGTCTTTAGGCAACACAAACAGCAGAATGCTGAGTAGGAGCCATCCTAAAAAATACGAACCTCTGGACGCGTGAATATGCCTGAATGCCATATCATAGAGTTTGATTTATTTTAGTCCCACCCTGAACCGGACTGGTCGAGGGCTTCTTTGAGAATTTCGAGGTTTTCCAGATAGACACTGCACCCGCGGGCAACGCACGTCAGCGGGTCGTCGGCGTGTGTCACTTTCAGACCAGTCGCATTGGAAATAACCGTATCCATTCCACGCAGCAGCGAGCCGCCGCCGGCCATATACACACCATTGTCAATCAAGTCTGCCGCCAGTTCCGGTTCGGCCCGTTCCAGTGTCCGCATTACGCCTTCGATAATGCCTGCGATGGGTTCACGGAACGCTTCCCGGATTTCTTCGCTAGTAATCACGATTTTGCGAGGCAGCCCGGAGATGGTATCCCGGCCGGCGATTTCCATAGTCATTTCCTGTTCGAGCGGGGCGGCAGAACCGATTTGGATCTTGACCTGTTCGGCACGCGGCTCACCAATCAGGAGATTGTAGGTACGTTTTAGATGGTTAATCAGTGACTCATCAAAATCATCACCTCCGATACGCACGGATTCACAGGTACTGATGTCGCCTAAGCTCATAATGGCAATTTCAGTAGTACCACCGCCAATATCGACGATCATCGATGCGGTCGGTTCAGTGATGGGCAGGCCTGCTCCAAGTCCTGCGGCCATAGGTTCATCAACCAGATAGACCTTGCGGGCACCGGCCCGTTCGGCACTGTCAATAACAGCACGGCGTTCTACAGCGGTAATGCCGCTGGGAACGGCAATAACGACCCGGGGACGGAAAATGCCGCCGCGGCCGTGAACTTTGCGGATAAAGTAGCTGAGCATGCGTTCGGTGATCTCAAAGTCACTGATTACGCCGTCTTTCATGGGTCGAATAGCGGTGATGGAGCCGGGGGTCTTGCCAAGCATTTCCTTGGCAACCAGGCCGACCGCCTCGCCGTCATTGAGAACGATGTTGGTACCTTTGCGTACCGCTACAACGGAAGGCTCGTTTAGGACGATTCCTTCGCCTCGGACACAGACCAGCGTGTTGCAAGTGCCCAAGTCAATTCCCATATCCTTGCTAAACCAGCCAAGAACTGTATCCAGTATCACATTGAATCCCTTCTATTAGAGAACAAATAACGGTTTATATATCCGCAATATAAAGTATTTCGGACAAAACCGTTCGGCAACTTGAAAATAAACCTTTATCCTGCCGAGCGTTATTTACCGAGAGGTTCCGGCAACCTCAATCAGAGAAGACCAGCCGTAGTATTGGCCGCACTTGATTGCGACAAAAACCGCTGACCCAACCACAGCCAACAGGGCTAATGCCAACAGTGCCGTATATACATCGCTTGAAGCTATAGTTTTACGTTTTGCCATAATCTATTGCTCTTACAGAGGTTACAGTTTTGTTGAGGCCATATCGCCTATTTTGGGCTGCTGCTGGACCATTTCCAGAACCCCTGCACTTTTGTTGATATCGACATCGGTGACTGTTACATCACACAGGAACTCATCGCCGCGGGTAACATGGAAAACCATTCCCCGGCTGACACCATCGGCAGACCCCACCGAAAGCGTTACCAAAGACTGGTCCATTTCCACAATCAGACCCTTAATGCTGGCATTAACCGGTGCAGCTGCAGGTTTGGCCATATCCGGAACCTGTGTTACAGCTGAAGTTGCGGCTGTTCCGTTGCCCTGTGCCAGACGCTTTTCCAGATCGGTCTTTTGCTCCAAAAGCCGACGGCGTTCCGCTTCAAGACGCTGCAGCTCGACAATTTTCTCATACAGGTCGGCTGTAATCTGATTGAGCTCTTTCTGGTCCTTGATATTCTGCGAGCGGGACTTTTCCAGCTGTTCCTGGGTCAGTTTCAGTGAATCAAGCATGCTGGCAACACTCTGCTCAAAACCGGTCATAACGCCTTTCCAGCTTTCTGAACGGCTCTGATACTCCTGACTAAGCCGGTCCGATTTCTGGAGATCGGCTGCCAGCTGATTGTTGCGTTCCTGGAGCGACTGAATCTGGCTATTGAGCTTGTCTTCCAGTAACTTGGATTTTTCGACCTGCTCGGCATAGAGAGCCTGAGTTTGCCGGGCTTCCGACTGGATGCTCTGGTTTTCCAGTTTCAGCTTATCGTACAGGCCTTTGTAGTTATTGGCGCTGCCGACGTAGCTGACCATCATACCGCACAGAAAGATTGAAAATAATGACAGCAGAACGACTAAGATTTTAGTTAATGTACTCAAGCTACCCGTCCTTTCAACACAGTAGGGCGATATGCCCCGATATTATGGATAATAACGAGCCTGAATGGCCTTGCGTAACCGCGCAAAACCGCACTATCTCCAGACCAGACGAGATTTTACGGTTAAAAAGGGACAAGGTCAAGTGTTTTTTGGGTTCGTTTTGCAAAAGAGTTTGCCTAAATCATATAGAATCCCAAAGTTAACCCCCAAATGGGTTCGTTTTGCCACCGCATCGCGCCGGGGCTGAGCAGCCGAGACTTACAAATATTAAGATTTTGTTAATCATATATTAAGTAATTGTTAAGATTGGGTTCGTTTTGAAAAAAGTAAAAAGGTAAAGGGTAAACGGCAAAAGTGTGGATTGCCGACAGGCGGCATAGAGCCAAACAAGTTTGACGGCGGGACGGTTTTCCGAAAATGGGTTTGTTTTGAAAAATCACCATGAAGCTCAGCAAGAGAATTGGTTTTCATATTCCATTTGTCTCCTTCTTTTTTAGCTATAAGCATGAGCTTTTAGCAGTTAGCAATTTTTGACCACCCAATTCATCTGGTGGATCATCAGCACCCACAAGCCTGAGGCTTGAAGGTGCCACCCGACGTGAGCATTTTATCATATTGTCACGT
>JBHJNC010000314.1:0-2192 GCA_048497675.1 Gimesia maris | reverse complement strand
AAACAGCTTCTTGCAGGTCGATGAATGCTATGACAGCCTGGATACAGCCGTCCGTGAGCGTCTTCGTTGTGCATCTGAGGTACTTAACCGTAGCGAACGGCAGATTGCCCGGATAGAACCAATGCGTGTTTTGTACGCCGGTTCACAAAAACTGGCTCAGGCTGAAAACCGCATTTCGCAGGGGATTCGGCAAGGTCTTTCAAAAAACCTGTTGCAAATGACCGCCATAGAGAATAGATTACAGGCAATGAACCCCAAAGCAGTGCTGGAAAGGGGTTACAGCATCACCATCAGCCACCGAACCGGGCGGGTCGTGGTGTCGAGTCAGGATGTCAAGGCCGGCGATCAGATAATTACAGAGCTGGCACATCAGGAAAAAATCACCAGCGTGGTTCAGGATACGCTGGATAGGGTCTAAAATGGCAAAAACGGACAAAAAAGATAAAGCACAGAGCCTTTCATTTGAGCAGGCCATCGACCAGCTCAACCAGATTGTCTCCAAGATTGAGCAAGGCCAGGTCCCGCTCCAGGAAAGCCTTGAGCAATACGAAAAGGGAATGACGCTGATCAAGTATTGTCGCGGGATTTTGCAGGATGCCGAAAAACGCATCGAGGAAATCTCAAGCCAAAATGAAGACAAGTCCGATGACAAAGACGACAGCGAATCGGACAAAAACGAGGAAGATTTGTTTTAATTCGGTATCGCGAGCGTGGCGGAACTGGCAGACGCGCAAGGTTTAGGTCCTTGTATCCTTCTGGATGTGTGGGTTCAACTCCCTCCGCTCGCAATCATCATAAGCCCCCCTAACCATCTGAAATAAGTCTATCGGGGCCATTTATCAACGCGCATCCCGTCAAGACTGTGGAGTTATGCCGTCATCGTCAATGTCTGCTGCTACTCTACACTATCAAGCATTTATGAAATTTCTGTTGATTTATTGAAAAACATAGCTATATTGTGCAAGTTTATAGCAAGATAGTACAAATTAAGGATTTGTGGATGAAAATAAATTTTAAACAATACGGATTTTATTTGTTTCGCTGGCAACTGAGTACGCCGATTTTATGGGTGGTTTTATACGCATTTGCGACTATGGATAAACTGGTCTCCACGATACTTGCCAATTTAATCGGAGGACTAATATTCTTTTGGGTTGACCGCTTTATCTTCACTTCCAAAATACTCAAAGCGCAGTGGGAAGTACAGGATAACGTGGTCTGCTGTGATTGTAAGCAGGCAGCACGAGGTTATCGACTGGTCAAAACGAATAATTATGACCGTTCGGCCGCAGAACCCCTGTTTCGCTGCGAAAAATGCTCTCAGCGAAAAACCGAAGAACTTCGCAAACGAGGCGTAACAATTTAATGACCGGAAAAGAATTAGCCAACCGCCTTACGGCAAAAACGCTCATCAGTGACGGCGCAATGGGTACAATGCTGTACTCTCAAGGGGTGTTCGTCAACAGCTGCTATGATGAAATCAATCTGACCAACCCGGAGATGGTCCGAAAAATTCATTTGTCGTATATTCAGGCCGGAGCGGATTTTATCGAAACCAACACATTCGGAGCCAACGCATACAAGCTTGGCCGATTCGGACTGGCAGACAAGGTCGAAAGTATCAACATCGAAGGCGTGCGCATCGCACGGCAGGCAGCCGGGGATGTTATGGTTGCTGGGGCGGTCGGGCCCCTTGGCGTAAATATCGCCCCTTATGGTATCTTAGATTGCCGCCAGGCTAAATCCGCATTCCACAGGCAGTTAAAAGCCCTTCTGGATGCAGGCATTGATTTTGTGCTGTTTGAAACGTTCAGCAATCCAGATGAATTAAGCATCGCAATCGAAGCGGCAAGTGAACTGGCAGATATTGCAATCGTTGCACAGCTGACAGTAGGTGATAATCGTGAGACTATTCTGGGACATCAACTTGAAGATGCGATACAACTCCTTAATCGCACTTCTGCAGCGGCCATCGGCCTAAACTGTTCGGTTGGTCCCTCGGAAATGCTCAGCCTGCTCGAGCAGCTCCGCTCTTTGACCGACAAACACATTTCAATTCAGCCCAATGCCGGCATACCCAAAATTATTGACGGGCGGACAATGTATATGTGTACGCCAGAATATATGGCCGAATATGCCAAGCGGTTTTTCGAAAAAGGGGCTCGAATTATCGGCGGATGCTGCGGCACAAC
>JBHJNC010000313.1:0-3850 GCA_048497675.1 Gimesia maris | reverse complement strand
GCGGCTTCAAAGGACTGTATAATCTCGGTCCTGCGGTGACGGTATTTGGTTCGGCCCGGTTCAAGCCCACTCATCAATACTATAAACTGGCCCGCCGGGTTGGCGCCGAACTGGCCCGGCGCGGCTTTGCTACCCTGACCGGCGGCGGTCCCGGAATTATGGAGGCGGCCAACCGCGGCGCTCATGAAACCGGTGGAAGCAGTTGCGGCCTGAATATCATTTTGCCGCATGAACAATCCATTAATCCGTATGTGGATAAAAGCATTGAATTCCGGTATTTTTTCACCCGCAAAGTGATGCTGGTTAAATACTCCTGTGCCTATATCGTTATGCCCGGCGGATTAGGTACGCTGGATGAATTGTTCGAGGCGGCAACCCTGATTCAGTGTAAAAAGATTGGACCGTTCCCGCTGGTGCTTATGGGCAAAAAGTTTTGGGAAGGCCTTCGCCGCTTTGGGCGTTTTATGATGATGCAGGGTGTTTTTAATCCGGAAGAACTGGGGTTTGGACGGATAACCGATGATCCCGAAGAGGCCGTGGATTTAATTGTACGCAGTCTGCCGCCGACCGTGCGCAGCCAGCTCAAACCATTAAATAAATGATTAACGTGAGGAGATAACATGAAAATCAAAGTGATAGGTGCAGCCGGCGGAGAAGTGACCGGTTCGGCGTATGTCGTTCAAACCAAACAGGCCCGCGTTATGGTGGACTGCGGTATGTTCCAGGGCGGCAAGCGGATGGAATCGAAAAACCGTCTGCCTGCAAAAATCGATACTTGGCTGGATGCCGCCTTAATTACCCACGGCCATTTGGACCATACGGGTCGGCTGCCGCTGTTGGTGAAAGCCGGGTACCAAGGTCCTGTCTATGCGACCAAGGCGACCTGTGAAATGTCAAGCCTTATTTTGCGCGACGCAGCCAGAATTCAGGCCGGGGATGCCGAACGTGAAAACCGTATCCGGATGCGGCAGGGCAAGCCGCAGTACGAGCCGCTTTATACGCCGGATGAAGTGGAAACGATTATCGGCCAATTCAAGGCCGTGCCCTACAATAAGCCGGTTGCGGTAGCGCCTGGCGTACAGGCTTATTTTTCGGAAGCCGGGCACATGCTCGGCTCGGCCAGTGTGCAATTGGTTGTCGATGAAGACGGCCGCAAGAAAAAAATCGTGTTCTCCGGCGACCTGGGACCTCGCACCGACCCTATGCTGCGGGAATATGAACCATTTTCAGATGCGGATATGGTGTTCCTTGAATCTACCTACGGCAACCATGACCACCGGCCGTTCCGTGAAACGGTGGAAGAATTTGTGGACATCATCAGGGTCGCCATTGAAAAACAGGGCAAAATCCTGATACCGACCTTTGCGGTGGGCCGGGCTCAACTGCTGATAGCCTTGTTAAGCTGGATGTTCCGCAGAAAAGGCATCAAACCGTTTCCGATTTTCTTAGACAGCCCGATGGCGATTGAAGCGACCAAAATTTACACCAAGCATTTCGAACTATTTGATGAAGAATTGCTCAAATTCATCAAAGAAAAACCGATGAAAGAGGATCTCAAGACGCTGACGGTCTGTGTTACTCCGGACCAATCCAAGAAGATTAATCAGGTTTCCGGCACCTGTCTTGTCATGGCTGGGGCAGGGATGTGTACGGCCGGGCGAATACTGCATCACTTCAAACAGAACATCTGGAAGCCTGAGACGTTTGTCCTGATTGTCGGCTATCAGGCCAAAGGGTCGCTTGGACGCCAACTGGTGGACGGAGAAAAACAGGTCAAAATATTTGGCGAAAAGATTAATGTCAACGCGACCATCAGAACCATGGGCGGTTTCAGTGCGCACGCGGGGCAAGCGGACCTGCTTAATTGGGTTAGCGCAGTTGCTCCCAGCAAACCGCAGATGGTGCTGATACATGGTGAAGATCCTCAGCGGCAGACGTTATCGGAGTGCATCAAAAAGCAGTTTAAACTCAAAACCCAGATGCCGATGCAAGGGGATGTTATCGAAATATAATCTACCCCTGCCGCTCAAATAACTTGTAATTGGCGGTTATATGGCTAAAATTGTCTTATCAAGAATATCGCTTAATTGAATCAATAATGTGATTTGAAAGGATTTTATATGAAAAATAGCGTATTGTGGATTTTGTCGGCGGCTGCGTTGGTCATTGCCGGATGCAATAAAGATGCAACACCACAGACCCTTTCAGGTATCCGTGTCAAAGCTTCATCCAGTCCTGCAGCGAAGTTTCCGGCGGGCAGCCGCTATGCATTTGTGCAATTTGCCGGCGATGCCGCTCTTGAAGGCGAGGAAGGGGCGATTGATAAGCGGATTCGTACGGCACTGGCGGAGGAATTAAAAACCAAAGGCTACAAGCCCGGCAGCTATTCGGATATCGCTTTTTTTGTTGCGTATTCACTGAAAGTTCAGCAGGAAATTGACGTGTTGGCAGGGATCAGCGGTCAGCCCGGCAACGAATGGGTTGCCATCATTCTGACGCCGGAAGACTATGTCGGCGGGGCGCTGTTTGTGCAGGTGATTGACGCAAAGAAAATGACGCCGGTCTGGGCGGGTATTTTTAACGCGAATATTGAACTGACAAAAGTCAGCGAGCGAGAGAAAAAACAGCGTGTTGGCTATGCGGTGCGTGAACTGCTCAAGACATTTCCTCCGCAATAAACCGTCGATTATCTTCATGACCGTACCGCTGGCGGCAATCGGTGTGACGGCGGGGCTTTTGATGTCTAAACAGCCGTTCGGATTTATGGCATTGCTGGGTTTTATGAGTTTGTCGGGGATGATTATCAAGAATTCGGTGGTACTGATTGACGAAATCAACGCCCAGCTGGCATCCGGCAAAGATCCATTCTGGGCGGTGGTCGATTCGGGTGTCAGCCGTGTTCGGCCGGTGTCGATGGCGGCGCTGACGACGGTGATGGGAATGATTCCGCTGCTGGTCGATGCTTTTTTTGTTTCGATGGCGGTTACGATTATTTTTGGTCTGTCGTTTGCGACGGTTTTGACGCTGGTGGTTGTGCCGGTGCTGTATGTGGTGTTTTTTGGAATTCGTGAAGAGAAACGTTAAAATAGTATCAATAAAAGAGGCTTGAGTATGTCAGGCGCGGCAATGGCTGGCTTGATAAGCAGATAAAAATCAGACGTTTTATTGACAAAGAACAAAAACAATGAAAACAAGAGATGTCGTCATAACAGTGGTTGTCACCAACATCGTCTCGATTCTGGCGGCGGTTTTTATCGTCCAATCGCTTCGCTCCGGCCGGCTTGAAGTTCATCCGGAATCGGCGGGGCCTGTGTCCGCCCAGACGCCAACCGTTGAAAAACCAGCAGTCAACAAGGACCAAATCATTACCCTATTTGATAGCAGGGCGGTCGTTGAGCAAAAAGAAAGGCTGGAAAAGTTTGCCAGAGTCATGCTGGATGTGCCTCCCTATCCGGCCAGCGGGATCAGAGGATATCCGATTACGGTTGCCCAGGATGGGGAATATGCCAAGGCTGAACAATTGGCCAAAGAAGAAATTCGGGATCATCCCGAATCCTCCAATTCGTATTATATGCTTGCCTGGATTTATGCCAGAGTGGGCAACTATGACGGAGCAGTCAATTTATGCAATGAAGTGCTGCCGCGAGGCGGGGCGTTTAATGACCTGCGCTATATCATGGCATGGGTTTATGGCAAGCAGCAGAAATATGATGCCGCCCTCAAAGTTATCGAAGAGGCGATTGCCGGCGATCCCTATTCGGCCGGACTGTATTATGGCAAGGGACGCATTCTGGAGTTGCTGGAAAAAAATGACGAAGCCGCGGCAAGCTATACCCGCGCGATAGAACTT
>JBHJNC010000312.1:0-3116 GCA_048497675.1 Gimesia maris | reverse complement strand
CATGACCGATGGTATGCCCGTAATTGAGTATCCGGCGAAGATTTTTCTCGGTTGGGTCTTTTTCGACCACCGCCGCTTTAATCCGGCAGTTATATCCGGCAATCGTTTCCAGCACCGCCGTTTCCCGCCGCAAGATAGCATCGGCATTTTTCTCAAGGTAAGCAAAATACCCCGCATCCATAATCGCCGCGTGCTTGACCGACTCGGCCAGCCCTGCACGATACTGCACATCATCCAGGGTTGCCAGCGTCGCCGTATCAATATACACCGCCGCCGGATGCCAAAAGCAGCCGTAGGCGTTCTTGCTCTTCGAGCTGTCAACGCCGGTCTTGCCGCCGATGCTCGAATCCGCCTGTGCAACCGTCGTTGTCGGAATATGCACCACCGGCACGCCCCGCTTAAAGACCGCCGCGGCAAACCCTGCGATATCGCCGACCGTCCCGCCGCCAAGGCCAATTACCACCGTATCACGGCCAAGCCGATGGCTTTCCATCGTCTCCAATATCGCCGTCAGCGTCGCGAAATGTTTGGATTGCTCCCCCGCCGGCGTGATCACATACGAACCGATCGGCCGCCCCGCCGTCAACGCCGACAGAAGACCTGCGGCGGCAACATTGGCGTCCGTGATAATAAACAGCGTTTTCTTGGGAAACTGCGATTCAATCCGCACAAGCAGTCCCGGCAGTAGTCCTGTCCCAATGACAATCGGGTAGCTGCCGCCTTCGCTGGCCGGAATTTTTACTGTGATTTCACTCATCTGAACTCCCCCCGCTGACCCATGATTTAATACTGTATCACACTCTGAATCGGATAATTATTAAGCCGCTCTCGCCCGCCCAGCCCCAGCAGCTCAATCAGAAATGTTAAGCCGATAATATTCGCTCCCATTTTCTCGACCAGTTCGCACGAGGCCGCCATCGTTCCGCCGGTCGCCAGCAGATCATCAATCATCAAGACCTTGCCGCCTTTTTCCAATGCGTCAATATGCATTTCAATCGTGTCGGTCCCGTATTCCAGCCCGTAGGTAATTGAGGTTGTCTCAAACGGCAGCTTGCCTTTCTTGCGAATCGGCACAAAGCCGCAGCCGATTTCCCGCGCGACCGCAGCGCCGAAAATAAATCCGCGTGCCTCAACCGCAACCACCGCATCGATTTCCTGCCCGTAATACGGCTCGGCCAATTGCCTCACCGCCTGCCCCAAGGCCCGCGCATTGGCCAGCAGCGGGGTAATATCTCGAAACAGTATCCCCGGCTTCGGAAAATCCGGAATATCCCGTATGAATGTCCGCAAATCCAGCATCATTATCTCCTATAACTAATGGATGCCGCAAAATCAGTTCTGCGGCTTTTTCGCATTCCACAGTTCGCGCACTTTAGCCCAGGTCTTCGCGCCGATTTTGCCGTCCGGCTTAAGCCCGTTGTCAGTCTGGAATTTCACCGCCGCGTCATTGGTCGTCTGTACCTGTCCGCCAAGACCATAGCCGATGGCGCTGAAAACCTGCTGCATATGAAACAGACACAAGGCGTTTTTAGCCGTATCTTTGGTGTCAATGGCCCCGCGAGCCGCAATCTCTTTTTCGACGGCCGTCGCGAACATCTCCACATTTCCACCGGCTGCGCTGGATGCGGGCGCACTCATCAGCAGGGGCTTTAAGGCTTCACATATCTGTTCCGGCCGGGCATAGGATGAATTGATTGTCAGCAGTCCGGAGGATACCGCGGTATTTTTCAGTGCCATTACCGCATTAACCACTCTGGCATATTCATCCCTGGGGACCATCGTTCGCTGATAGGTCTCATTTTCTTTTGAAAGCACGCCGACCATATCCTGAAAACCCTTCGACTGCTCGGTCAGCTGCTTGATTTGTTCGTCTTTACTGCTAAGC
Source organism: Gimesia maris (assembly GCA_048497675.1). GTDB lineage: Bacteria > Planctomycetota > Phycisphaerae > Sedimentisphaerales > Anaerohalosphaeraceae > Anaeroglomus. The sequence goes on along the minus strand of JBHJNC010000312.1, from coordinate 1,231 downwards.
TGGCTTTGGCTCTTGAATGCCCATACAGCCAAAACCACACAGACCACAGCCTCTAATACAATTACTGACACCGTCACCTTGCTCGATTTCAATTTGAACATAGCTTTTTCCAATTCCAATCGGTTTATATCTATTTCTGAATTAAACAGATTTGGATTATAGATGTTTTTTAGCTATTTTCAATGGATTTTTTACAACATAAAAGCGAAGAAATAGGATGGGCAAAAGAGGAAAAACCGCTCGTTACCGGCCTGACAGAACCGGGGATTGGAGGCTTTTTTGCGAAAGGTGTGCCTGGTGAAGCTGATTATTCTTTTCAATAACCCCCGCCAGCAGAACAAGCTGGGTCATTAACATTTCAATCATCTCGGCGTTGGCCTCAGCGGTTTCATAGCAGTAGCCCGGCAGGACAAGAACCATATAGCCGCAATTGGTCCGCTCCGTGCAAAATTGGCCGGCAGCAATCACCGACTGCCCGACTTGGCAAATGGCAGGCTCAAAGCCATCATCGACTTGAGAACAAACCCGATAAAGCAATTCCTGGTCTTCAACAACCTCGGACAGCCGTTTACGGTCGCCGGCACGTACAGTCTTATTCTGGTCAAGCAAGACCCAAAATGGCCCAAACCCGGACTGTTCCGGTGCCAGTGCCCTTCCGACCTGCTCGATCAGCACATGCGACGAAGATAAAATTGCCTGATAAATACTGTCCATTGTTTTGCCTTAAAAAATGTCAAACGACAAAAAAGTGTCGGCAAAAACAGGGACCCGCTTAGCGCGATTTTCAAAAAGCACAAAAACTTTCCCCAAAAAACATCACTACCCGCGCGATGGAATGTGGTTATCGGACAAAGAAAATACCTCCTCAGCTGCAAGAGTGATTTTCAAACGAGATGAATATACATCTTATTTATGACATTGTATGGCAATAATTAGAATAAACACATACACCTAAGGCATATCGACAGGAACCATACCAGATTATTTTTGTTCAATCGCACAGAACAAACGTATAATCAACAAAAAGCGGTTATTACCATGAAAGCGTGGCATTTCTAATTCAACCAGAACTCCCCAAACATTACCAAATCCGCTAAATCTACAACCCCATCACCTGAAAGGTCTGCCTGATTGTTCGTTTCCATCCAATGCCCGGCCAGATACCCAAAATCTTCCATCTTCACCCCATCCGGACAAACCCAATCCGCCGCCGGTATTTGCCATTGAAGCC
>JBHJNC010000311.1:0-8579 GCA_048497675.1 Gimesia maris | reverse complement strand
TTTTTGACCATATGGCCTTAGCCTGCCGGGCTTTGCGAAATAAATTGGGATCGGACGGACCGTCGGCAATGCCGTCATTGTCGGAGTCTTTGGGATTGTAAGGGCTGGCCAGAGGATATTCAGATAATCCGGGATTGGTATGCAGCTGATCCAAAGTGTCGATTTTGCCGTCGGCGTTCATATCCAGCCGCGGCATCTGCGCTTTGGACGGGTACTTACAGCTGCAAATACATAATAAAACACTACAAGTCAGGATTGCTGCAAATATATGATTATTTCTCATCGTCTTCTTCTATCTCTTCGACCGGGCTGTCGTAGTTATCTTCGTCTGCGTCTTGTGTCAGGTCTTTGTAGCCGGCCACTTCATCGGCAAGCATATTCTTTCGCATATTTTCGTATTCGTCTAACGTCATCGTAACTTCGCGAGCCTGTGAACCTTTGTATTCACCAAGGATACCGGCGTTGGCCATCATCTCGATAATCCGGCTGGCACGGGCGTAGCCGATGGACAGTTTCCGCTGTAGCAGCGAGACGCTGCCGCGTTTGGTTTCCAGTACAATCCGCACGGCCTCATCAAACATCTCATCTTTGCTGCCTTCGCCAATGTCAATGCGGTTCATCTGCATCAAGTCGGGACAGTATTGCGGTTGGGCAACATCCTTAAGGAAGTTGACCACATTGCGGATTTCATCATCATCCATATAAGCGCCCTGTGAACGAATCAAATCGCTGGTACCGGGTTTAAGGAACAGCATGTCGCCCTGGCCAAGCAAGGCTTCGGCGCCATTCTGGTCGAGAATGATTCGACTGTCCATACGTGCCGCCACGCGGAAGCCGATACGGCAGGGCATATTGGCTTTAATTAAGCCTGTAACGACGGTTGCCTGCGGCCGCTGGGTGGCAACGACCAGATGAATGCCGACCGCACGGCTCTTTTGCGCAATACGGACGATATAGGCCTCGACTTCTTTGGCGCTGGTCATCATCAAGTCCGCCAATTCGTCGATGATAATAACGATATAGGGCAGTTTTTTAGGAATTTTTGCTTCCTCTTCCGGGGTCGAGGGTTTAAATATGTCGTAGACCTGCTCCTGTGTGAGCATATTGTAAGAGTCGATATTTCTGACTTTTGCCTCAGCAAGCAGCTCATACCGCTCATCCATGGTTGTGGTGGCCCATTCAAGAATCTGTTCGGCTTTACGCGTTTCGGTGATGGTTGGGCACATCAGATGCGGAATGGACTCAAACATCGCCATTTCGACCATCTTCGGGTCAATTAAAATCATCTTGACTTCATCCGGCCGGCGGGTCAGCAGGACGCTGGTAATAATCGTATTGATGCAGACGCTTTTGCCCGATCCGGTGGTTCCAGCGATGAGCAAATGCGGCATTTTCGATAAGTCGCTGACCAGGGCATCGCCGGATGAGCTTTTGCCCAAAAACAGCGGGATGTTCATTTTCGCAATCTGCGTACCCCCTCGGAGAATCAAGTCTTTGAGCCGCACGGTTTCCCGCTGACTGTTGGGCACCTCGATACCGATGGTGTGCTTGCCCGGCAGGGGAGCGACGACACGAACACTGCCGGAGCCCAATGCCCGGGCCATATCGTTGGACAAGTTGGAAATCTGATTAACTTTGATACCCGGAGCAAGCTGAAGTTCGTACATTGTAATGGCCGGTCCCGGCTCGGCATTGACCACCTGGGCATTGACACCGAATTCGGTCAGCAGGCCTTCGAGAGTGTGAGCTTTCTCTTCAACCATTTTGCCCTGAATAGCCGCAAAGCCTTTTTCGGGCTCTTTGAGCAGGTCCAACGGCGGGAGCTGGTAATCATCATAGGTTGCGGGCTTATATTCCGGCTGTTTGGGCTTCGGAGCAGGTTTTGGCTTGAGAATCGGTTTGGGTTTAACTTCTTGTTCTGCCGATTCTTCTGCTTCTTCAGTTCCTTCAACCGCTTCAATCTCCGGTTCTGTTGAGGCTTCTTGCTGGACTTGCTCTTTAGTGTCCTCAATTTCCGTTTCTTCTGCCTCTTCTTCAACAGGCTCTTCCAGCTTGCCGTGAATGGTGATTTTCGCCTTGGCTTTGCCTAACGGAATCTTGTTGGGGATTTGAACATCTCGCAGCGAACCTTTGGTTTTTTGTTTTTCGCTCAGCCGTTTCCAGATATCCGACAGCGCTGCGGATTGTTCTTTTGCGGCGGTGATAGCCGGTACTGCGATGCCGAAGAATTTCATAACTCCAAGACCAAACCAGCGTACAATTGCGAGCACCAGCGAATCGGCAAGCAGAATAGCCCCGACAATCCATGTACAGACCAGAATGATTACCGTCCCCAGCAGGGCGAATTTAGTTATCAATAAAGTGCCGAAGGTAATTCCTATGATCCCGCCGTTTGACATCGGAAAATCCATCCCTGAAAAGATCAACTCTCCATTCGGCAGACGGGTGATGTTATAGTCGTAGATCCATCCTAAGCAGTACTTGTAGAAGACCCCGTATTCCTTACTGTTGTCAGGCCAGAGCAGGTACCAGGTTGTTGAGGCCGCGGCAACAATCAGCAGGGCCCCGATCACCCTCAAAACCGGCTGAGTTACCTCTGTCCCAGCCAGGTGTGTTACTAAAAGCCAGATAGCAGCAAACAGTCCCAGAAGCACCCCCGGGCCTATGTAGTAGTGCATGTAATATCCGGCGAATGCCCCGGCCGGACCGCACCAGTTATGTACCGGCTGATTGTGTGGCCAGACGTAGTCGCTGGGTGCATCGGCAATATCAAAGCTGGCCGCACTGAAAAATAAAAACACACAGACGGTCAGCAATATTCCTTCAACCGCAATTCGATATAAGTTGCTGTGTTTCACGCTATTTAGTATCCCTGAATAAATAAAAAAAGCCCTGCTGCCAAACACAAGGCTGAATTAATACTATATCGGCTTTTTTTAGACAATCTCTGCAGAGTCTTGTTTAACTATTATAGCTGGATTTTGTGAAATGAAAAGACTGATTTTATCGGCCGTAAAGAGGTTTTTTTCTGGGCCTTACCGCTCTTGGGCCGGTGAAAAACATAAATGCCAGGAGAATTAGTCCCGCTCCTGCCAGCAGCAATGCCGTTCGGTATCGCGGCTGGATGGTACGGATGACCCATTGGGGAAGCTGTTCGTTGGGGTCGGCTGGTTCGGATTCCTCGATAACCTTCCGGGCCAAAGCAGCAAGTTTTAGATTATAATCTGCCGGATAGACGGTATCTTCCTGGGTTGGCATTTGCCCCAGGGTGATTTGCTGGAGACGAATCAGGACATTCGGGTCGCGTTCAATCAGTGAGATTTGCGATTTATACTGGTCAATCATATCCCGAATCTTCTGGTTATCACGGTTGGTTTTTTCCAGCATCTCCCGACTCTGGAAATAATCTGTAACCTCTGTCCGGACCAGAAATGACAGCACCATCCCAATCGTTCCGGCACCAAAAAAGGCACAAAACACTAAAAAAAAGATCGATAAAACCAACTTATTCATAAGTGCTGTTCAGTATCCTAAAAGCGGTATAAAAAAAACGGCAGAGACCTCCGCCACGGAAGCCTCTGCCGTAAGAATCGACTGAATTAGCCTTTATACTTGAAGATTTGTCCGCCATAAACTGCTGCAGAACCAAGCTGTTCATGAATTCGGAGTAGCTGGTTGTACTTGCAGATGCGGTCGGTGCGGCAGGGGGCGCCGGTCTTGATCTGGCCAACACCGGTGGCAACTGCCAGGTCTGCGATGATGCTGTCTTCGGTTTCGCCGGAGCGATGGCTCATAATCGCGGTATAGCCGTTACGGGCGGCCAGGTTGATGGCCTGCAGGGTTTCGGTCAGCGTGCCGATTTGGTTGACTTTAATCAGAATCGAGTTGCCGCAGCCTTTTTCGATACCCATAGCCAGACGCTTGCTGTTGGTGACAAACAGGTCGTCGCCGACGAGCTGGCACTTGCTACCGAGGGTGTCGGTCAGTTCTTTCCAGCCCGCCCAGTCATCTTCGGCCAAGCCGTCTTCGATGCTGACGATGGGGTAGTTCTTGCACCATTTGGCCCAGTGAGCGACCATGTCTTTGGACGAAACCAGGTTTTTCGGGGCGGATTTGAAGAATTTGTACTTTTTATTTTCGTACATTTCAGTGGTCGCCGGGTCGAGAGCAATCGCGATTTCCTTGCCTGCTTTGTAGCCGGCTTTCTTGATGGCTTCCATAATCACATCCAGGGCCTCGTCGTTGCTCTTGAGCGAGGGGGCAAAGCCGCCTTCGTCACCGACTGCGGTATTGTAGCCTTTGGACTTCAGCACGCCTTTGAGCGTGTGGAAGACTTCGGCACCCATCTGCAGAGCGGCCGGGAAATCCGGGGCGCCGATGGGCATAACCATAAATTCCTGGAAATCGACGTTGTTGTCGGCATGTTTGCCGCCGTTGAGGATGTTCATCATCGGTACCGGCAGCACATTGGCGTTGCAGCCGCCGACATAGCGGTACAGGGGCAGATCAACCGAGTTGGCTGCAGCTTTGGCAACGGCCAATGAAACGCCCAAAATGGCATTGGCACCAAGTTTGTTCTTATTGGCGGTGCCGTCGATATCACACAGATATTTGTCCAGTTCTTCCTGAGCCAGTGCATCCATCCCGATAATTTCGGGGGCGATAGTCTTATTGACGTTTTCGACCGCCTGCAGAACACCTTTGCCCATATAGCGTTTTTTCTTGGTATCACGCAGTTCACAGGCTTCATGGGCGCCTGTGCTGGCTCCTGACGGAACCGCAGCCCGGCCGAATGAACCATCGTCCAGCAGAACATCAACCTCAACGGTCGGGTTACCGCGGGAATCTAAAATTTCTCTCGCTTTTACATCCACAATAGTCGTGAACATATTACTTGTTTCCTTTCAATTAGTTAGGATTATTATTTCAATCAGCGCAGACTTATCCCGTCGCAAAAATACACGGCCAAAAAGAGTACCTTAAAATGCCTGATACGTCAAGAATTGCTTTTATACTTTTTCTGGGATGACAGTAACCGAGCAGCGTAAAACACTTTGAAACAGGCTTAAGTCCTTTTCAGGAATAAAGATAAGGTTAATGTGAGGCGTCTGCAAAAAAGAGGTTTTTTACGTTTTGAATCTGCCAAGAAATTTATACAAGAACAGTATTGACATCGGGTCACTTTTTTGGTTAACTCGACGTTAGCGTACACGATGTACGCGAAATGATTCTTTAGCCCTAAAAAAAAGATTTTGGTATGATTGACAGGAGTACTTTCGATGGAATCCAGAGAAAAACTGCAAAGAGCGCTTTCACATCAATCGGGTTTAATTCCTATCGACTTTGGCAGTACGGCGGTTACAGGAATACATGTTTCTATCATCGAAAAATTGAGGGAATGCTTTGGGCTTGCGAAACAACCCGTTAAAGTGAATGAGCCATACCAGATGCTTGGCGTTATCGAAGACGATCTTCGGAAAGAAATGGGGATAGACACCCTTGGGATTCCAGCCCCCAAAACGATATTTGGTTTTCCTATTGAAAACTATAAACCCTGGACTTCGCCATGGGGACAAGAATTGCTTGTACCTGAAAAGTTTACACCAAAAGTAGGTCCAGATGGTACGTATCTTTATCCCCAGGGAGATGTAGATGTCCCCCCAAGCGGACATATGCCTTCTTCAGGTTTCTTTTTTGATACGATTGTCCGCCAGGAACCGATTGATGAATCGCGGTTAAACCCCGAAGATAATCTTGAAGAATTCGGGCCTTTATCAGAGGAAGACCTGCGTTATTTTACCGATAGTACGGCTGCTGCGGCCTCCAAAGGAAGCTTTGGACTTGTTGCGACATTTCCCGGAATGGGGTTCGGTGATATTGCTTTGGTGCCGGCTCCATTCTTAAAACGACCCAAAGGTATTCGCGATATTGCGGAGTGGTATATGTCAACTGCTATTCGACAGGACTATATACTACAGGTTTTCGATAAACAAGTTGATTATGCGATAAAAAACCTTAAAATACTCAAAGACAAACTGGGTAACAAAATTGATGTTGTCTTTTTGTGCGGTACTGATTTTGGAACTCAGCAAGGCAGTTTTTGTTCAATAGAAACCTTCAAAAAACTCTGGAAACCGTATTATATAAAAATGAATAACTGGATTCATGCCAATACAAACTGGAAGACCTTCAAACATTCCTGTGGGGCAGTATATCCTTTTATGTCCGAGTTTATTGACTCAGGCTTTGATATCCTCAATCCGGTCCAGTGTTCCGCCAAAGGAATGGATCCCGCGACAATAAAGGCCGAATTTGGCGACCGAATTGTCTTTTGGGGCGGCGGTGTAGATACTCAAAATACGTTGCCTTTTGCCACCCCGGAACAAGTACGAAATGAAGTTCTGGCCCGATGCGAAATTTTCTCTAAAAACGGCGGATTCGTGTTTAACGCGATACACAATATTCAGGCCAAGACGCCGGTGAAAAATGTGATTGCGATGCTCGATGCCGTCAAAGAATTTAATGGACAACGTGATCAATCTCTAAAAAATGTCTAACAATCAATTGTTCAAAGATCAGATAAAATGGATTCGCTCCTCTCGAGCCAAACACCTGAGGATTACGGTTCGGCCTGATCGAACAATTGTCGTAACTCTGCCCCGGGCCTGCTCAAGAAGCTATGCCGAACATTTTGTATGCTCAAAGCAGGTGTGGATCAACAGGGCTCTTGAGCGGCTTAGTGCTCTTAAGCAATCCTCAAATACAACGCCCGTCAGACAAGAACATATTGAGATGGGACGCCGTCTACTGCTGGATCGGTTGCAAGAGCTTGCTATGCACCATGGGTTTTCTTTTCGTCGGATTGCGGTTCGCAATCAGAAGACACGGTGGGGCAGCTGCTCAACTCTGAACAACATCAATGTGAATATCAACCGGATCAAACTGCCGGACCATCTGCGGGATTATGTCATTTTGCACGAATTGGTGCATACCATCCATAAAAACCACTCAAAGGCGTTTTGGAATAAGCTGGACGAAGTCGTTGGCGGCAAAGCGAAAGAACTGCGTCGGGAAATGCGTCAATTTGGTACTTATTTGGCCGGGTAAAGCCTCTTATTCTGAGTCGGTACAAATTCCAATCATCGCCGGATAATTGAAAGTGCTCAACCGTAAAATCGGCTTACTCTAACGACACGCATGCGACTACCAAAATAGCAGGCATATCAGGATACCGAATATCTACAACTGGCCTGCGAATTAAACGGAAAACTTAAAAATGTTATAACTTTTTATAACTTTTGCTTGCATTTTAAGTGTTTCTCGTTAAAATGCCACCACAGATGAGATTTTAAGTCTGATTTATGGAGTAAACATGCACTTGGACAATCCGGTTAGTCCCGGCAAACATTTGCGGATTTACGAGACACTGGCAGCGGACATTTTGTCGGGGCGGTATCAGTCCGGCCAGCAAATTCCTACACTGCAAAAACTGTCGGTGGAGTTTGGCGTATCGCATCCGACCATCATCCGCGCGATAGGACTGCTCGAACAACGGGGCCTGGTGATGCGTCGCCAGGGGGCGGGTGTATTTGTACGCGATGTAACAGGACTGGCTTTGCAGGGCAGAACTCTTGGTTTGCTGATGCCTGATTTGCTGACCGGTTGGGCTCATTTCGGCAAGTCTCTGTTTTCGGAGATTGTCTCCAGCTTGATTACCTCGGCAAAAAAACGGCAGCTATCTGTCTCGGTAGATACATACAGCGTTTGTCACGAAGAGGTTTTGAGCGACCTGCAGCGGTCGTTTGACAATTTTCAGTCGCAGAATGTCGCCGGAGTTTTGTTTTATTATGTCAACCAGAGCGGCAAGGAAGCTGTCGGCCGAAATGTCGAAAAGATATTGGACGGCTGCGGACTTCCGATAGTGCTGCTGGATCGCGACATCGCCTCTTATCCAAGCCGCAGCCGGTATGATGTTGTCGGCGTTAACAATGAACGTGCCAGCTATGCTCTAACCGAGCATTTGATAGGGACAGGTTGTCGCAAGTTCTGTTTTCTCACTACATCGTTCGATACCCATTCTCCCGTGGTGGTTGAACGCATTCAGGGCTATCAGTGTGCACTCCTGCGTCATAATCTTGATCCGCATCAGATTGCCGAGCTGCCGTTTGGCGATGAAGCCGCGACAGCACAGATTCTTGAGACTCTGGTCTGCCGCAAGGGCGTAGAGGCTCTGGTTTGCCTCAATGATGAACAGGCTGCCTTGTGTGTGCGACTGCTGCTGGCAATGGGCGTTCGTATTCCCGATGATGTGCGACTGGTGGGCTTTGACGATATCGCAATCGCTCATACCCTCCCGATTCCACTGACGACGATTCATCAGCCGCTCGACGCGATTGCCTCCGAGGCCATCGTTGCAATGGCTGAACGAATTGCCGTTCCTGGCCGTGCCGCACGGGATATTCTTCTGGTAGAAAAATTAGTCGTCCGTGACTCTTGCGGGGCAAGACGAAATCAATAAAATAATTTTTATTAAGGACCATATAATGACTCGAAATAAACTGAATCGTAAGCTGCTGATT
>JBHJNC010000310.1:0-3891 GCA_048497675.1 Gimesia maris | reverse complement strand
GAATGCCACCAAAAGGGATATGACTATACTTAAATGTCTAAAACTCATCATCAGCTTGGTATTCCTGTTTGACAATTATTCAGTTTCAGGTGTCGAATTGTACTCTTATCAACCCGCATCCGTCAAACGCAATCCTAAAATGGGTTCGTTTGGCTCTGTAGAAAAGCTCTCTAAAAAGAAAAGATTTTATTTCGGACTTGTGCTGTCGTGTTTATTCTTATATAGAATCAGGGATGAGTACAACTACGAAATCGCCCCAAACCTCTCAAATAGAGTGACAGCATATCAGTTATCGGGAATGTATCGGCACGAAACCTACTGCTCACCAATAATGCTCTATTTGGGCAGATTCGTTGTCTCTGTGGCAACCGGCAGCATCTGCCGATATTTGCGGTCCATCAGGATTTTAACCTTTTTGAATAAATCCGACGGCATTCGTTTTCTGAACATCGCCCTGGCTTGCCCTACAGTAGTACGCTGCGTCAGGTGGGTGATGATAATATGCTCATTCTGCATCCGTTCCAATAGCGGCACAAACTCATCAATATGGATATGCCGGCCTGCGTCGGCCCGTTCGGTGTGCTCATCTTCAAAAAACGTACATTCGGCAATCAATATCCGGCTTTGGGCCACATAGTCTAACTGTGAAAAATCCACATACGATGTATCGCCAAGATACGTTACAAGGGGGATTTCCAGCGGAATATCGATTGTAACGCCTTTCTTTTTCAGTTCAACCAGCTCTGAGCCGCTTAAATCGCGGTATTCCGGGCGGAGTTTTTTGCGGCGTTCAATGACGCTAAAACCCACGGACTCCCGCGTATGACGGGTCGGAAACGCCCTCGCAAATAGGTTCGGTTTTAGCGTATATTCATCTCCGGGACGCATCGGCACCAGTTTGGCTGGAATTCGGCTGCCGTCCAGACGCCCCCAGGCGTTGATGATTTGATTAAGCGGCTCAATGGTATTGGGCGGTGTTAAAACCACCCCCGGCGACATCTTCAAAAAATTTCGATGCGACAGATAATATGCTATCCCCGCGGCATGATCCATATGCCCGTGTGTCAGCAGAACATGCTGAATCGGGATAAACTGATCCGGAGCCTTGCCGATGTCAAAGCAGACATCCAGCTGCGGCACCCCAATGACCGATTCTTCTCCTGCGACCGAATACCCCAGCAGATCAAGATCATCCAATGTTATTTTTGACAAATTGTGACTGGACATTGAACCTCTAACATTCTATTTATCAGGAAAGTGTAGGGGATAATCGTCGGCCTGTCAAATCTTTTGTTATTTGGCAGCCTTGGCAATACAAAACAGAAACGCCGGAACTGCCGACTGATTCGGCGATTCCGGCGTTGATGCGCCCTAGCCATAAATCCCTCTTACCGGGATTGTACAGCCGCGCTGATGTTCCCGAAAACACGTTATAACGCGGTTGTTCGGCTGCGGTTTACTCACCGCATGTTTTTTCGGCCTTGGCGAGTTGACTGCGATACAGTTCAGCTGCCCGTTTGGCCTGTTCCTCGGCGAAAGCAATGACGTTTTCCATCTTGTCCTGAAACTTGCCGGCGGCCGCTTTGCATTTCTCTGTATCCACGGCTTGCCCGGGCCATTTCAGGCTTAAACGTCTCTCCGCTCTGTTTTCCGCATCTTGCGAGACAGGGGACAGATAATATATTGCTGTAGCAAAACCACCAAAATATAGAATCAGTCCAAATAACAATTTACTGCGCCAACGGCCCATCGAATTACTCCCAAGAACCTCGTTTTCGTTTGGCCGATCCGGCTGTGACCGGCCCCCACACTCAAAAGATAAATAATATCCTCAGGGTGGTCAACAAAACCAGAGAAATTGTTTTATCTATTTGGTTGAAACAGATATTATTGGACCTCTGGGAAGTTTTCGAGAAAACGATGGTAGGCCTGATAGGTTGTTTTAAGGAGCCATTTTCAGCACCGACTGTGCGGCGACTAAACGCAAATAGGGAGACTGACTGTCAAGTGCTTTGGCAAGATACCCGGTCAATTGATTGGCCTTGAGTTTGCCGATTGCTGAAATGGCGGTTCCCGAGGCCATGGTGGCTTTTGAGAGGTCCGGGTTGGTTTCAAAATAACGGATGAGTTCTTCCGTACCCTGCGAATTTCCCAATCTGCCGAGTTCTTCAGCCGCGACAAGCCGCACTTCCTGCACATCGTCCTTTAGGCAGGTTATAATCGCGTCAATGGCTTCTTTGGTTCCCAGGGCTCCCATGCCGCGAATGCCCATTACGCGATCATCGGCATATTTGCTGATCAGCAGGGGCCATAGTTTAGATTTATAAATTTGGATATCTTTCATCATGGCCAGCGAATCGACCGCTTGCAGATGAACTTTGTCCTGTACGTCGAGATCTTTCAGGGCATCGTAAAGAATAGGCATATCATCTTTGTTGCCGATTTTACCAAGCAGCAGCAGGGCGTTGGCTCGCAGCGTATTGTCGCTGCTTTTGGCGGCGTCGCGAATCTTTTGGTAATGAGATTTGTTTCCAATCTTGAGCAAGGCGTAGGCTGCAGCAATCTGGATATTTTCGTTCGTGTCCTTCAGCATCGTAAGCAGCATTTCTTCACACGTCTGGCAGTTCATATCGCCGATGGCGATTGCGGCGGTAAAACGCACCGCGACAGAATCATCCTTGGTTCGTTCAATGATTTCGGAAAACATCTGCTTTTGTTCAGTTGATAAAGCAACTTCAATCGCGTGATTTCGGATGTAAAGACTGTCATCCGAGAAGCTGTTTTTAAGAATCGTCAGAGCTTTGCTTTTGAGTGTCTGAACGCTGACCGGATTGACGGACAAAGAATGGCTTTGTTTTTGTTCTTTCGCGGCACAGCTGTTGACAAGTCCGATGACGGTTAAAATAAGGACAAGTTTTTTCATGATTTTGCTCTCCTGATTCGACTTTGAATGCCGTAGATTACAAATACCGCGGTTAACGAAACAGCGGGTATTTTGTCAATCATATACCCAAATCGCGTATAAAAGGTTATGTTATTATTAAGCGGAATTCCGCAGACAAACCAGCCCTCTACCCCTTGCCGCGACATAGCCTTTATCGGCAAATTGCCGGCAATATATTGATTTTCTATCCTGCCGAACGGATCAATCAGGCAGCTGATTCCCGTATTAACGCTGCGGACGATGGAGATGCGGTTTTCAATACAGCGAAATACACTGATTGCTGTCCGCTGAGCAAGTTCCACCGACGGCGTAATTTTGTCGCCCTCGAATTGGACGTACCAGCCGTCATTGCTCATATTGACCAGCCAGTCGATTCGCTTCCGGCCGTCTTCGTATACCATTTTGCGGCTGATTGCCGGGTCGGTATCCTCGTAGCAAATCAATACCCCGAAAGCATATTCATTCTCGTTAAGCCGGACAGGGAATGCCGTATAATCCTCGCCGGGCGTGAGCGTATAATCAAAATCGTAAGGGTTAAATAGAGTAAAAACCTTATACAGCGGCGGAAAACTCTTCTTAAATGGAATATATTCGCCAAACGGAACTAAATGAATTTTGTCATATCGCAGGCCGGATTGAATCCCATCCGGCGTATAGAGATAAGCCGAGTTATACTGTTCGGTAACATCCAGTTTCCCTCGGATCTCACCGACATTGGCACTACGAGCTCCGACTAAGATATAACACTGGTTCGATTTGGCGTAAGCGGCGATTTGCTGATGAAACCGTTCATGCTCTTTGTTGGGGTCGGTGTACATTCGGAATCCGGGGTTCAATGTCGCCAAAACCATCGTCTCTGGCCATATAATCAGCTTCGCCCCGGCAGCGATGCACTGGTCGCTAAGTGAAAAAAGTCGATTAAGAATATCCTGTGCGTTATCGGTTTC
>JBHJNC010000309.1:0-8658 GCA_048497675.1 Gimesia maris | reverse complement strand
AATTATTATAGATTGGTCATTTTGTTGTGTCAATTGGAAATGTGTCGTGAATCCGATAATTTCATTGATTTTGAATCAATATCAATGTTTTTACGGATGCTTGACTCAGGAAAATAGCGATGAAGCAGTATCGGAAACAGGAAGATCAGAATGGCATGAGATGAAAGATGGCAAAAAAGAGGAAAAATGTTGGGCCTTAAAATCAAAAGCGTCTTTTTTAGACTTCCGGCGGCCCCCGGCCATCGTGTAAAACCGCAATCAGTTGTATTGTCTTACTAATCATATTCGTAACCCCCATTGATTAGTCAGATTGTACCTAAATATGAATATTTTGTAAAGAAATAATTAAGAAATCTTAATATTTTAAGTAAAACCGCATGAACTAAATCAATAATAAATTGATTATAAGACCTTGAAGAATATTTTTTTACCGCAATGTATCTGCAAATTCAAAAGCCCGCAGGATCTTTTCAAGCGAATCGTAAGGATACCCCCCGATATCGACTGTAAGTTTTTTATCTGCATTATCTTGTGATACAACTCGACTGTCGGCATACAGGACATTGCTAAGTTTGCCCCGGTGACTGGTCCGTGTAACAACCCCAAACGCGGCAAGAGACTTATGGGCAATAAACTGCACATCGGTAACCAGTGCTGAAATCGCGATACCGTTTCGGTTTTTTCCGAGGCTGCTTAGCCGGATATGGTATTCCTGGGGTGTACCGGAAATCAACGCCACTGAGGCATGGCGATAATAATAGTCGCTCTGCGATTGTTGGCCTTTCCAGAATTTGACAAGCTGCTTGTCGGCCTCTGATCGCTGGTCAGCTCCGGGGCAAAACAAAACTTTGGGCTGCTGCGATAAGTACCCTTTGAGTAACAGTCCGAGGCCTACCGGAGCACTATTTTCTAACGAAAGAAGGCTTGTTACATCACCTTTAACGGTATAAAAATTTGACCCGGTAATCGGAGGAGCCTCGGGGCCAAATGGAATTGTATCTTTATAATCACCTGCATAAGCAAATATTGCCTTGCCGATATTTGAAAGATTGGCGCTGCATGCAACTGCTTTGGCTTTAAGTTTCGCCGCTTGCAGCGAAGGGACAAGTATTGCCAGGAGCATCGCTATAACAGCAATCACTACCAACAGCTCAACGAGCGAAAATGCCTTGCGATTGCAGCGAACAGACAGCAAAGCGATCTCCTTTTTCATTCGATTACAGTGAATCCAGCCAGTACTCTGCCATAACCGCAAAGTCTGCCAGATTTACGATACCGTCTCCGGTCATATCCCCAGCCAGTTCCGTGAGTCGCACGTCATCGAGGTCCCAGAATCCGCCGGCCATGCCACTGCCGCGAATGGCGATACCGATATTTTTACCAGCCCAGGGATCGGAGGACTGCACTGGCGGCAGCGTGATGGAAAAATCCACCAGTTCCGTCGCAGTCAGCGGAGTCGGATCGATTGCCAGCGTCTTGATATCGGTTCGAATACCCTGATCAATATAGTATATCGCGACAATAATTGGATCGACCGGCCTGGGGGCATAGAGTGAAATTGAGACACAGGCGCCAATTGTCAACCGGTATTGACGAGTAATCTGATACGTTGCGGTTAAATCCTGCAACAGCGCATTACCCTGCATCCCGCCAAGAAATGCCAACTGAGCCCCATGCGCATTGACCACATGGTCATTGCTGTCCGGCGGCGTATTCATAAAAATACCGGTATTCCGTCCCCCATATTCCGGTTCGGGGTCGATATCCTGCTCAATCCATCCTGGCACATACGGCACGGCCAGAAACGGATTTTCAATCGGGTCGATCACCGGCGTTTCAAATGATGCGTTCGCCACCGGAATAGATTTAGCCTGCGCAAAAACCGCACTGAATACAACTACTCCAATCAAAGTAAACATGCCGCTTTTTCTTTTCATCATTGTGTTTTCTCCTGTCGTATAAAAATGTCAAAAAGTGAAAAAACAAGTAATTTTTGCCTTTTGCTTTGTATCTTTGATTTTTAATCTTTTATTTTTGATTTTTCTTCAATATCGTACACCGTCAGCACATCACCATGTCGGATATACAATCGTTTGCCGCAGACCACTGGGTGTGCCCAGTGCTGGTCTTTGCCGAATGTAATTGGGAACGAACTGATAATCTCAAATCCGGCTGGGTCAGCCTTGGCCAGCCCAACCGTACCGCCTTTTTCTTCATAGCAATACAGCATCCCATCAGCATACGTCAGCGAACCTTTGTTTTCCCAGTGGGTATCGTACATTGTCTTGCCGGTTTTCCAGTCCACGCAAATCCAGTTGCCGTTGCCGTTGCCGTTCCAGTTGGCGCCATAGATATAATCGCCGACCAGAACTACCGAGCCGTGATGATTATCAAAATCCACATTGGTCCAGACCTGTTTAGACGAAGTTCCGTTGGGGTCCAGTTCGACCATGACTGAGCCCATATTGTATCCGCTGGTGCCAAAGATACGTCCGTTGCGAAAGACCGGCGTATTGGGATGCGCATAACGGACTGCCCCGGGGGAATAGTCCAGCACCGCGACTTTCCAGAGGATGTTTCCGGTCTGGGTGTCAACGCCGATTAAATGGTTGCTGGTATAGCCGGTTAATTGTTTTTTGCCGTTCCATTCAAATACCAGCGGTGTGCAGTATGCCGGCTCATCATTCAGGGATGGGCTCGCCCAGAGAGTCTTGCCGGTATTCTTATCCATTGCGATGACGGTTGCTTTTTTACCGCAGACAAAGAAGAATAACTGATCCCCGTCAATCACAGGCGATTGAGTCAGTCCCCAGTTGCCAAATTGGCCTTCATACTCTGTGTAAGAGTCTTTTTGCCAGAGGGGCTTTCCGGTTTTTGCGTCAAAGCAGGCGACCTGGCCCAGACCGCTGATGACATACACCTTGCCGCCATCAATTGTTGGTGTACTGCGGGCTGCGGGGAAATTTTTAGTCCATTCAGGACCATAGCTTTGCTTCCACAGCAGTTTGCCGTTCAAATCCAGACAGGTCAAATTGCCGCTGGCGTCGGTAATGCCGGTTGTGTAAATGCACCCGTCGGCAATACTGACCGTCGAATACCCCGCTCCCAGCCCCTCATAGCTCCACAGCTTTGCGGGACCTTCGGCAGGCCATTTTTTCAGAAGTCCGGTTTCCGTGCTTTTGTTATCCTGTTTGAGCCCTTTCCACTGCGGCCAGTTGCCGCCATCCGTACCGCCCATTTCCGCAAAGCAGGCGGTTTTCTTCATTGACACATCAATACAGACTACTTTACCATCGGCGTTGCGGACATAAATTTTGCCGTTGGCTAATGTCGGCATCGTCCAGCAGCGGCCGTCTAAAACCTGGGCAGACGAAATCAATTCAAATTTCTCCGGCGTAGCTTTGACAATCATCAATTTGCCTTTATCACTGATGACAATCAGCTTGCCGTCGGCGGCCATCAGGCTGCCTCTGCCGGGGGATCTTTCCGACCATTTGGTTGTGCCGGTTTTCCAGTCTATGCACGCCAGTGCCGCATCATCAAAACCATACAGGAAGCCATCGATATAGACCGGCCCGGACATCTGGGTTCGCATATTCTTATTTTCCCACACTTTCACTACGTTGCTGTCCTCGATTCGCAGCAATGCCGAGCCGTGGTTGTAGCCGGAAGTGATGAAGATTTCATTTCCGACGACAATCGGGTCGGCGGCGTTGACATCGTATTTGGTTTTCCACGGATAACTCCAGAGCATTTTGCCATCCGAAGCCTGAACACAAACCAAACTGTCGCGCCCGAACAAATAAATCTTGACCGCCTCACCCGATCCAACCGCCACCGCCGTCGAGTAGCCGCTTTCTTTATTCTTGCTTGACCAGATAATCTCTCCGGTGTTTTTATTCAGCGCAAGTCCGCTGTCAAAGACATTGTAAATCACCTTTTCTCCAACCAGCAACGGAGAACCCGCAAAGCCCCAGGTGGGCGTTTTCGCATCGAGTTGTTTTTGCCAGATGACCTTACCGTCATTTAGATTCAAGCAGAATGCTTTGCCGGTCTTGCTGAGGGTATAGACTTTACCTTCGGCGATGGTCACCGAGGCATTCGGACCGCCTTCGTAAAACTTTGGTTCCAGACGTTCCGGGTATTCAAACTTCCAAACCACCGCACCGGTATTGGCGTCTAGGCAAGTAACCACATCGGTCTTTTTGTTGATATTGCCCATCGTGATTGCCTTGCCATCGGCGACAGAAATAATTGAAAAACCAATCCCGACTTCAGCAGTCCACAAGGGTTTGGTGCTATCGCTGACCATCAGGGGGTCCCAGTCCTTTTCCAGAGAAATCCCGTCTTGATTCGGTCCACGCCAATTCGGCCAGTCTGCCGCCATTGAAAAATTTGATAACAACGCAATTGTCAGTGCTATTCTCAGCATATTGTCTCCATAATTAATTTACTATTTTATCCTTAAAGACCCTGTCGGGCAAATCTGAGCACACAATTTTGCCATCTCAGTGGTTAATCCATCGTCTAACGTTTTTTGCAAAGCCACTTCGATAGAGGTATTAAACCCGCGACCTGCAAAACTTAAACCCGCTTTTTCAGCATTGGAAACGCATAAATTGGGTTCGTTTTGTTTTTTTGCGGCCTGCACACATAAGCCGCACAGGATGCACTTACCCGCTTCAAACACCAAGCCGGATGAAGCAATCTGCCGGCGGACAGCTTTACGTTGCCCCTTATACGTCTGTTGTTTGGCTTTGTTTGCCTCAGCCAGATCGCGCAGCGTACAGTTGTTCTTTTTGCCGCAATCACAGTGCAGACATCGGCAGGATTCGGCGACGGCGATTTCAGGGGCAAATCCATCCTGTATTGAAATGGGTTCGTTTTGTAAAGCGGCGCTGACTCCAACCAAAAATGCCTGCATTTCACCGTCATAAAGCTGGCCAAGGCGGCTGTTGAAGCGGTCTAATGCGCCCGTAACTTCTTTTCCAGCAAGATATTGCAGAATAGACACGGCGGCTTCTTTGCCGTCTGCGGCGGCCCTGACCGCCAAGGGCCTGCGTCCTATCGCTCCGCCGCCGGCGAAGATACCTTTGCGGCTGGTTTGATAGGTTTTCAAATCGACTTTAATGCCTTTTTCAGACGCATCGACGCCGTCGAAAATAACATTAGATTGGCCGACGGCGAGAAATACCGCATCATAATCGGTGCATAATGTCTTGAATTCGGGCGATTTTCCGATTTCAATACCGCCTCGAAACTCGATGTTGTTCAATGCGAAAATTTGGCTGATTTCTTTGTCCAGAATATCCGTTGGCAGTTTGTTGTGGTCGATGCTTCTTAGTTTACCGCCGGGCTTATCCATTTTATCAAAGATGACACATTGTACGCCTGCCTGAGCGAGGTAGTAGCCAGCTGCCAGTCCGCAGGGACCCGCGCCGATGATGGCCACTTTTTTATCACAACCTGGTTGGGCGACAGGGCTGTAGGGGGCGGTTTGCTCTAAGTCCCAATCGGCAACAAAGCGTTTGAGCAGACAGATGGAAATTGCCGCGTCGTGCTGAGTCCGCCGGCAGACTTTTTCACACGGGGCAGGACAAATTCGACCCAATACAGCGGGAATGGCGATATCCGCTTTGATGGTTTGAATTGCCTTGCCCATCTGACCTGCGGCGATCTGGCGGAGCATTTGCGGGATGTCCATTCCTGCCGGACAGCCGATGCGGCAAGGACCTTCGCAGTCACCGGCGTGCTCACTGAGCAGCAATTCAATGGCGGATTTGCGGGCCCTGGAAACCATGTCATTATCGGTCTGGACGACCATCCCATCCTGCGCAAGCGCACCGCAGGCCGGCAGCAGAGAAGACACGCCCTCGACCTGCACAGCACAGACCATACAGCTGGTCGAGGGCTTATATCCCTGCTTGTGGCACATCGTCGGGATTGCGATACCCAGCTTTTGGGCGGCTTGCAAAATCGTCGCTCCATCGTCGACGGTTATATCCTGATTATTAATCTTTAAATGAACCATTTATTTGTGATTGGCAATTGAACCTAAACTTTTGAGCACCTTCATCATCGACTGTTCTTTGCCGGATATCAAATTCAATAATTCCAGCTGCACACGGCACCGCAGCAAATCATGATTTTGGGCCGGTATCATGCAGTCATACTGACCTGCAAGATAACGCGTTAAAGTTCGAACCGCCGTCAAAAGCGATATCATTTGAACCCCTTCGATAAAACTTTCTTTTTCCACAGCCGTAAGCATCATCCCAGCACCTTCGAGATAGCCTTTTGCAATGGCCTCAAAACGATCCATCCGGATTTCATCCTTATGCGCTGCACACTCATTATTCGGAAAGCCGCCGGCAAGTGAACAGACAAGGTTTCCAAAATCATACGCCGCCAATCCGGACATTACTCTATCCAAGCCAATGACACAAACCCGTTCGGCCGTCCGAGTATCCAAAAGCACATTATTCATGCGGCAGTCATTGTGCGTGGTACGCATTGGCAATGTTTTATCTTTGACCAAAACCTGAAAACGATTAAAAATACCGGCATAATGATCTATCCGGCCTATTTCCCAGCCCACGTGCCCGGCGCGATTGAGACTGTCTGCCCGGGCCACCTGCTTTAGGGCCTTCATCTGTTTTATTCCATCGTAGAAATCCGGAATAAGTTGATGCGGGGTATCCGGCAGATCGGCAAGCTGCCTTAAGAACTCTCCATAGGCCATCGACACCTGATAAATCTGCTGACAATCGGCCGGTTTTTCCATCGCAATACTGTCTTCGACATGACGGTACATACGCCAGTTTCGGCTGTCCTGGTCCTGCAGATACCACTGTCCCTCAACCGTCGGGACAACAACCAGCGAACGACGGTGCGGATCCCAGACGCCATGCTCGTAGAGCTTTTTCTGCAAATGGCCGGTAATGCGGACGATATTGTCCATCAGCAGATCCGGCTGGGGAAAAAGGGCGTTGTTGATTTCCTGCAAAATATATCGGCGGTGCTTTTTTTCACAGGTCGTCCGGCAGATATAGGTTTTGCAGGAATGCCGGCCGCTAAGACACTCGACATCCACGGGTGTTCCATCAATCGCAAATCGGGTTGTAATCTGCAGCAATTTATTCATCAGAAGACCACCATCTTTACGAACAGACTCGACCGCTTAAGGCCCGGACAGATTCTGCCCTTTAACCGTTTTGTTACTGCCAAAGATTATCAGGATAGGCACCCTGCCGGATTTTGTCACGGATGGCCATTTGGGCTGTGGGCATATCCTCTTTATAGGTAATGCCAAACCAGCTTTCTTCGGCAGGAAGCACCTTGCATTTTTTCAGGCCGGCGGTAATCATTCCGCTAACAGCAAAAGGAAGATAGTACTCACTTTTGATATCGCCGCCCTTTTGCGACAAAAATTCTTTAAATTCTTTTTCAAGGAACGTGAAGATATCCGCTCCAAATCCCCAAAAGTTCATCGAGACAATCGTATCATTGGGCAGGAAATGCTTTGTACCTTGTTCATCCACAAATTCGGCGCCGCCGGGGCGTTTTTCCAATTTGGTACGCTCTACAATGCGTTTGAGGTAACCATTTGAGTCGATTTCGCAGACGCCGCGGCTGACTGTGCCGAAATCCGACAGCGTATTGCCAAGGGGGTAGCCAACCATTGCGTAATCTTTGACTCGGCCCTGTGCCAGCCCCATCAGGTGTTTATTCATCATTTCAAAGGCCGAGGCGCCGTAGAAATCGTCTGCATTGATCGCCGCGAAAGGTTCGTGAATTTTGTCTTTGGCGACCAGAACGGCATGGCCGGTCCCCCAGGGTTTTTGTCGGCCTTCGGGGACCGAAAAGCCCATCAGGCCGGAATCCAATTCCTGATACGCAAAGTCGATTTCTATCTGTGCGGCGGCCTTGGAGTTGATTTTCTGACGGAAGCTGTCTTCGATGGATTTGCGGATCACAAATACGATTTTGGAAAAACCGGCCCGAATCGCATCGTAAATTGAGTAATCCAGAATGATTTCCCCGCTGGGGCCAACGGGTTCGATTTGCTTGATGCCGCCAAAACGGCTGCCCATCCCCGCGGCGAGAATCAGCAGTGTTGTCCTATCTTTTTTGTGCATTGTCTATTCCTTAATGTTGAAGTCGCGTTGGGGTGTATTGTAATCGAGATTCGTCAAAAAATCAAACCCGAGATTAGTGCAAATATTGGGCTATTTCCAAGAACTACCTATGTTAAATTATCCAAATAAAAAAGGGACTCCCCTTCGAGGAAAGTCCCTTTGTTCGTATTTTGCTTATTTTGAGGCTACTTGGCCGAAACTGATTATTTTCTGCGGAACAGAGCCAGTGCACCAAGACCCAGAATCGACATCGTTGCCGGTTCGGGAATGGCCTGCTGAGTTACACACCAATCGAAGTTGCCAGCATCAGCAACCAGAACGCGGAAGATTAGCGTAACCTCGTCTCCGACAGGAACAGAACCGTTGGAGAAAGTAATCAGGTTGGGGGTAACAACAGCCGTGCTGAAATAGTCGCTTCCAGCCGCACCTGTAAAGGAAACTCCCGCTGGTCCATTGAGGGTCAGGGTATAACCTGTCCACGCGTGGCCATTGCCAAGTTTGTTACCAATGGCAATGGCCA
>JBHJNC010000308.1:0-5555 GCA_048497675.1 Gimesia maris | reverse complement strand
ACAGCCGCCTGTTTTGCAGCTTGGATTGAATTGACCGCGATGCCGCAGGCAACCGAGGTTTCCTTGCGGTTGGGCGTAATCAGCGTTGCCCCCGTAAATTTGGAGTAGTCTTCATGCAGCGGCGGATCGACAAGCACTTTTTTGCCTGCCTGGCGGGCCAGCTCGATTAATTTCCGGCAGAAGTCGCGCTGCAGCAATCCCTTGTTGTAATCCTGCAGGCAGACAATGTCGGATTGAGCCAGCAAGGCCTTGTATGGGTCCAACAGCGTCTGGTAATCCGACGGCGCAAGCGGGTCGGTAACTTCATCATCGACACGCAGCAGCTGCTGGCGATGGCGGTGCTGAGCAAGGCCGATGATGCGCTGCTTGGTGATAGTGGGTCTGTCTTTAATCGAGACTAGCCCGGACACATCCGCACCGAGCTTCTTGAGCAGTGAACTGAGTGTTTTTCCGTTGTCATCATCTCCAAGAATTCCGACGCAGAGGCATTTGGCCCCCAGGGCCAGCACGTCAGCGGCCACCGATGCGGCGCCGCCGCAGGCATATTCGCGTCGTACGACTTTCAGGACCTGAACAGGCGCTTCGGGGCTGATTCGCAGGGCGTCGCCGTAGACATACATATCCAGCATAAAATCGCCCACCAGCAGCACGGTTGGCGATCCTAAAGATGTTACAATTTTCAATAAATCCGGTTGAGTCATTCTGTTACTCGTAAGAGTTATGGATATTTCTTTTTGATAATTTGATCGATTTTTTCTTTTATTGTATCTGAATTCGACGCGAAATCCAGTTCCATCGCAATCGAACCGAAGTCAAGCTGCTCATGCTGCCGGCAAAATGCAGCCGACTTAACCCAGTCTTTTTGTGTGCAAACGGCCAAATCCGCACCGCTCTGGATAGCCTGTTCAGTTATCAATTTCGCATCCTGTTTGGTAAACACATGATGGTCATTGAAAAAATGCGTCCCGACGACTTTTAATCCAGTTTCTTCCAGGCAATTAACAAATGCCTGGGGGTTGCCGATGCCACAATAAACGTAGAGCTTCTTGTCTTGAAGCGATTTTAACGAAACAGTCTGGCCGTTCTGATTGACCAGGTGCGTCAGACGATGCGATGCCAAAGCAATCGGGATCGGTCCGGCAATTCCGCTAATGGTTTTTTCGATGGCGCCAATTTGGTCTGCGGTTGCTTGATCAAACCGTGTAATAATGACCGCATCGGCGCGTCGTATGCCGCTGAACGGTTCTCGCAGCAAACCGGCCGGCAGCATTTTACCATAGCCAAAGGGACAGGTTGCATCAACGGCAAGGATGTTCACATCACGCTGAAGCCGCCGGTGTTGAAAACCGTCATCCAGCACCAGAACTTCGCAATGAAAATGGTCGATTGCCTTTTGGGCTCCGGCCACGCGATCAGGGTTCACAATCACCTGGACACCCGGACAGCTTTTGGCAAGCAGGGCGGGCTCATCGGAGACTTCCCCGGCGTTTGTTTTATAGCCGCGTGTCAGAATCGCCACCCGCAGCCCCTTTTGGCTCAAATACCGGCACAACCAGATGACCAGCGGCGTCTTTCCTGTTCCGCCGGTTGTTATATTGCCGATGCTGATAACCGGAACTGAAACGGCGCAGCTGGGCAGAATTTTCCACTGGTACAGCAGATTGCGAATAGAAACTGCCGCTGCGTAAGGCAGGGATGCCGCTGCGAGCAAGCCGCGCAATACTTTGGCTCCGGGCGAACAATTTTGCCCGGCGATTACCATTCGAAATGCCGTTTGATTCAAGGGATAGTCCTTAAATCACTGCCCATATTCTATTTCATTTTCCGAATAATCGCGTCTGCCATTTCCTGAGTACCGACAGCGGTCGGATCATTCCGATCAGGCTTCATATCGTAAGTGACAAATTTGCCTTCAGCGATAATCTCTGCGATGGCCTTTTCCAATTTGTCGGCTTCGCGGACCAGGTTTAAGTGACGCAGCATCAAGACGCCAGATAAAATCAAAGCTGTCGGATTGACTTTATTCAGTCCTTTATATTTAGGTGCCGAACCGTGTGTTGCTTCAAAAATCGCACCTTTTTGTCCAATATTGGCTCCAGGAGCCATGCCCAGACCGCCGACCAGGCCTGCGCAGAGGTCGCTCAAAATGTCGCCATAAAGATTCGGAAGAACGATCACATCATACAGTTCCGGTTTCTGGACCAGCTGCATACACATATTGTCAACAATGCGGTCTTCAAATTCGATGTCCGGAAAATCTTTGGCCACGTTCCGGCTGACTTCCAGCCATAAGCCATCGGTATATTTCATGATATTGGCTTTGTGGACAGAGGTTACCTTTTTGCGTTTGTTTTTACGGGCATACTCGAATGCATAACGGACTATCCGGTCTGTGCCTTCGACAGAGATAGGCTTGATGCTCACGCCGGCATTGGGGCCGATTTTCTTTTTACTGTGGTTGTTCAGCCAATCAATCAATTCCAGAGTTTCAGCGGCGCCTTTTTCGTATTCGATGCCGGCATACAGGTCTTCAGTATTTTCCCGGACGATGACCAGGTCGATGTTCTGATAGTAGCTGCGAACGCCCTTGTAGCTTTTGCAGGGGCGAACGCAGGCATATAGGTCTAACGCCTGCCGCAGATAAACGTTAACGCTGCGAAAGCCGGTTCCAACGGGAGTTGTGATTGGGGCTTTTAAACCGATACCATTTTTGCGAACCGATTCAATGGTAGCATCCGGCAGGGGAGTTCCAGCGGTTTCCATAATATCTACGCCGGCTTGCTGAATATCCCACTCGATTTTAGCTCCGGTTGCGTCAATACACCGACGGGTTGCCTCTGCAATCTCCGGTCCAATTCCGTCTCCCATAATCAAGGTTACTTTAGTCATTCGCAGATAACTCCATATAGACGTTAAATTTCAGCGGGAATACCCCGCCCTTACAAAGCCCGATATGTTACCTCAAACACAAGGGGGGTCAAACAGAAAAGACGGCTTTTTATGTATAGTAAAATATATAGATAAGCTTGTATTGAACCAATGGGGATTAATACTGACTGCTGGGATTCTTTAGAACAGGTTGCGATTTCAGCAAGTACAAATTCAATTGGGGATTATTATTTTTTTATCAAAAAATTATGTAGACGTACTGATAATGCTGATTTATAATAGAATAAATAAACAAAATCGACATTTTATGTCGTATATAATTGAGACGGAAAAATGGAATTTTCACGTAGTAATAGGGCAATAATGCTTTTCGGGGCACAGCTATGAAAGTTTTTATGCTTGGCTGGGAGTTTCCCCCGTTTATAAGCGGAGGCCTCGGAACCGCTTGTCAGGGACTGACCAAGGCGATGAGCGACTTGGGGTTAGAGGTAGTGTTTGTACTGCCCAAACCTTTTCAGCAGCCGGCTTCGGCATCTTCTAATGTTCGCATGCTTACGCCGATGCAGATTAGGTCGCAGACAGCCGGTTCTGAGCAGGAAACAACAGCTTTCACACAGAAGGAATTAAAAAACGTTACGTTCCACGCACTCAGTTCGTCGCTTCAGCCGTACACAACACCTCAGCAGTATCAGCGCCAGATTGAGCAATTGATCGTCAAAAAAGCAACTCAGGAGCAATTAAAAGCCTTGGGTGGAATGACGGAGATTCATCATTGGCTCAGTCAGGAATCTGTTCCTATGGGGCAGCCCGGCAATTATGGCGGGGATATGTACTCTGAGATTCATCGGTATGCCGCTTCTGCGGTTCGGCTGGCCTTGCAGGAACAGTTTGATGTGGTTCACGCTCATGACTGGATGACTTACCCGGCGGGCATCGCTGTTTCAGCGGTGTCTGGAAAGCCGCTGGTGATTCATGTCCACTCCACTGAGTATGACCGCAGCGGCGAACATGTCAATCAGATGATTTACGATATCGAGCGTCGCGGAATGCATTCGGCGCGGAAAATCATTGCCGTCAGTCACCTGACACGCAATATTATCTTGTCGCGATACGGCGTTACCGGAGACAAAGTCGAGGTTGTTTACAACGGCGTCGAACGTAACGGTGATGCTTCGCAGTTCAATAAGATGGGAATTCACAGTGACGAGAAAATCGTACTGTTTTTAGGACGCATTACGATGCAGAAGGGGCCGGAGTATTTTCTGATGGCCGCCCGTAAAGTGCTTGAAATCATGCCCAAAGTCAAATTTGTCATGGCAGGTTCCGGCGATATGATGCATCGGATGATTGAGATGGCCAACCAGATGGGGATTGGCGAAAAAGTGCTCTTTACAGGGTTTTTACACGGCAAAGATGTTCAGCGCGTCTTTGAAATGGCGGATTTGTATGTGATGCCGTCGGTTTCTGAGCCGTTTGGAATTGCCCCGCTGGAGGCGCTGAATTACGATGTACCGGTATTAATCAGCAAGCAGAGCGGTGTTGCCGAGGTCCTGCACCATGTTCTGAAAGTGGATTTCTGGGATGTTGGCGAGATGGCCAATAAGATTCTGGCGGTTTTGAAGTATCCGCCTCTCCAGCTGACGCTGCGGGAACACGGCAACTTTGAGGTGCGCAAGCTCCGATGGTCGGATGCGGCCAAGAAGTGTTTGAAAATATATCAGGAAACAGCGCATGGCGGCTGAACCGCCTGACAGAATTTAAGGAAGACTATGCCGTCGGTTTGTTTTTACTTTCAGGTTCATCAGCCTTTCCGTCTTCGACATTATACTCTTTTTGATAAGACGCCGAACTACTTTGATGACTTCCGAAACGCGTCAATCTGCCGTAAGGTTGCCAATAAATGCTATCTTCCGACAAATCGCCTTCTTTTGGATACTATACGTCGATACGAAGGCCGGTTTAAAATCTCTTTCAGCCTGACCGGGGTCGTGCTTGAGCAGTTTCAGCAGTTTTGTCCGGAGGTGATGAGTACTTTTGATGCATTGGCACAGACCGGATGCGTCGAGTTTTTGGCCGAAACATACTACCATAGTCTGAGCTTCTTGTATTCCCGGCAGGAGTTTGTCGAACAAGTGGCGATGCATGCCAAGTTAATCCAAAAACTCTTTGGTCAAACCCCGCGGGTCTTCCGCAATACCGAATTGATTTATAACAATCAGCTGGCCGAGGCGATTGAGGCGATGGGCAAGTTTGATGCGGTTATCACCGAGGGTGCCGATCACATTCTGGGCCATCGCAACAGCAATTTCGTCTATCGTCCGCCAAATACAAAAAATCTCAAGCTCCTGCTGAAAAATTATTCGTTGAGCGATGATATTGCGTTCCGCTTCAGCAATCGCGGCTGGAATGAGTATCCTCTGCTGGCGAATAAATTTGCTGCCTGGGTTGACCGGATTAACGGCAACGGCCAGGTGGTCAATCTGTTTATGGATTATGAAACCTTCGGTGAGCACCAGTGGAAGGATACCGGCATATTTGACTTTATGGCGCACCTGCCTCAGGAAGTCCTGAAAAATCCGGATAACGACTTTAAAACCCCCAGCGAAGTCGCAGATGCCTATCAGTCGATGGATGTGGTTGATGTGCCCCATATCATCAGTTGGGCT
>JBHJNC010000307.1:0-8957 GCA_048497675.1 Gimesia maris | reverse complement strand
GTGCGCTAAGATTCTTACCACCATGGCATCGAACGACCAGCTGCAGGACGCGGTCAAGATTCTCTATTACATGTCCGAAAGGACGGCAGGCAAAGTCATCGGTGAAATCGGCACCGGCAGCCCCGAAGCTGCGGCAGCCCTGAGCCTGCAATTGAAACGAATCAAGGAACAATAACCACACAGAAAACGGAAAGAATAAATATATGGATCTGGGGACAATTATTGGAGTTGTGGTATGCCTGGGATTGATTGCTTATTCAATCCTCCTTGGATGCAGTCTGTTGGTTTTCTACGACCTGCCTTCGGTGCTGATTGTGGTCGGGGGTATGTTGTGCTCCGTCATTATTCACTTTTCACTGCCGCAGTTTCTAAGCATCTTTTCCGTGATCAAAAAAACATTTTTGGTCAAGGTACTCAAGCCCTCTGATGTTATACAAAGTATGGTCAACTATGCCGCCATCAATCGCCGCGAAGGCGCACTGGCGCTGGAAGAACAGATTCGTAAAATCAACAACCCCTTTATGGCCAAAGCCCTCCAGATGCTCGTTGACGGCCAGGATGCCGACACTATCCGGGATATGCTGGAACTGGAAATCCAGTATCTGCAGGAGCGGCATGCACTCGGCAAAAAGATTCTGGAATTTATGGCATCCTCGGCTCCGGCCTATGGTATGATCGGTACACTCATCGGCCTGGTCCAGATGCTTCGAAATATGTCTTCGCCGGACAGCATCGGGGCGGGTATGGCGGTCGCACTGATTACCACCTTTTACGGTGCGATTCTGACCAATGTGTTTTTTACCCCCATGGCGGGCAAGCTGGGTATTTATTCCAAAGCCGAAACGCTCGCGATGGAAATGATTGTCGAGGGCATCTGCACCATCAGCAAAGGTGAAAACCCAACGGTTGTCCGTGAGAAACTCCAGGCGTTTATCGCTCCGGCGGGACGAAAAGAAATCAAAGCGATGGTGTAGCTATGGCGCGAAAAAAAGTCGAAGAAAGCGGTCCGGCCGGGGCGCCGGAATGGATGCTGACCTTCAGCGACTGTATGACGCTGCTGCTGACGTTCTTTGTACTTTTGATGAGCTTTGCAAGCTTTGAACCCAGTACCATACCCGAACTGGGAAAGGCCTTTGCTCGCCTGTTTCCGGGTGTCGGAATCTTTGGTGGTTCGGTCAAATCCGTGATGGAAAAAAACGCGTCCCAGACCCTGAATATCCAGAAAAAAGGCTCTGAAACCAAAACGCTGGCCGAATCCTTGAACTCGAATTTCATGAAAGAAAAAAAACCGCTGGACTTTCGGAATTTAAAAGTCTTTGCCATGGAATCGGAAAAAGTATTCTGGGGCAATGGCATCGCCCTGACCCAGGCCGGAATGGATACGCTCAACGCACTCGAGAAATTTCTGATCAATAACACCGGGCGCATCATCGTCAGCGAAACCGGGCCCGATGCCAATACTGACCTGGGCCTGGAACGGGCGATGATGGTGATGAAATATTTCGAGGCCGGCGGCATCAATAAAAATCGCATCAGCATCAGTATGATGCCGACAACCACCGATGCCCTTACGGCACGCCGGCTGGAAATCACGCTGCTCGAAAGGAGCGTGTACGAGTAATGGGACGCAAATCTGTCGAAGAGTCCAAACAGGGCGCGCCGGAATGGATTGTTACCTTTTCGGATATGATTACCCTGCTGCTGACGTTCTTTGTACTCCTGCAAAGTATGGCCAAAGTGCAGGTCGATAAGCATAAATTCGAAACCGGCCAGGCCGCTTTAAGTCGGGCGTTTGCCGACACCGCCGTCGGAGGCTTTGAAACGAGCGTCAATTACGACGGCACGCAATTCGATTATCCGAAGCCTGAATATGCCGCCGAAGAAGGGCAGGATGAGCCCGAAAGCCGCGCAATCGACGCCAGAACCGAAATGCTCCGTAGAATTGTTATAGACATCGAACGGATGGCCAAAATCACACCCAGTCCCATCGACGGGGTAAAAAAGACCATTATACCCACTGAGATTCGCTTTAAACCCGGACAGGAAACCCTGGATAGCGATGCCATCAGACTCCTGAATAACTATTGCCAACAGCTCCAGACCTCAATTGCCGGACAGGAAACCACGATATTCGTCCTCGGCGTCGCGTCGTCTGAAAAATCCGAAAAGCAGCAATGGGTTATGTCCGCCAGACGCGCTGCCGCAGTCGCCGATTTTATTAAAAGCAAGCGCCACGAAGAGGCCGTCTGGCACATTTACAGCTGGGGAGCTGGCCCCGGCGGCGACTGGGTCGGACAAAAAGGAATCGTCAGCGAACAAACCGAAATTATGATTGCGATTCTGACCAAATAATCCCCCCTTTGATGCCCGTTTGATTCACCCCATCCAAAACCCCGCCAAAACCAGATTTTTCTCTTGACAGATTCAGGCATTTTTACTACTATTTGCAACTGAGTTGCAAAAAGCAAGGGAATCATCTATTTAGGAAACACATAAATGACTTTCAAAGATAGACTTAACACTGTCGGCAAAGAGCTTTTAGAGCATAGCCCATTTACCTTAGCTGGGGCCGCACTGGGCATCATGTTTATGCTCTTGTTCCGTAACATCAATCACGAAAACGCTTTACGGCTTTTCGCCATATTCCATCCCACCCACGTTCTGCTCAGCGCAATGGTTACCGCCGCCCTGTTCAAGCTCCACCGCAAGGCCAGCAATTTCCTGGTCATCCTGCTGATCGGCTATGTCGGCTCTGTGGGCGTAGCCACCCTGAGCGACTGCATCCTGCCCTACTTCGGCCAATCCCTGCTGGGCGTGGTCATCCCCACCGAATCATCCGTACATTCCCACGGCGCCCCGCAGGAGCATGTCCACAGCGAGACCTGCCAAGCGGAGCACCCCGAAGACCAGTCGCATCTGCACCTCGGTTTTATCGAGGAGTGGTATCTGGTCAATCCCGCCGCGATTGCCGGCATTCTGATTGCCTATTTCTGGCCGCGAACCAAAACCCCCCACGCCGCCCATATCCTCATCAGCACGTGGGCCTCGGCCAGCTTTATGCTGATGAACAGCCCCGCCCAAATCAGTTTCACGATGGCAATCGGGATGTTTATCGTCCTGTTCATCTCCGTCTGGGTACCCTGCTGCGTCAGCGATATCGTCTTTCCGGCCATGTTCGTCAGCCCCGATGGAACCCACATCCCGCATCACGGCTGTGTATTCTGCAAGCACAAAGAACCGGCGGCTCAATCCGACAAAACCGATGAATCCCAGCAGTAACCAGATTGACGAGGTACTCCGTGAAAAGCGGCTTCGCGTTACCGCACCGCGTGTAGCGATACTGCAAACGCTGCTCAACGCCGGTTGCCCGCTGTCCGAATCGCAGATTGCCGCCCGACTGGGCAACGCCGCCCCGGACAAAACCACCATCTACCGCACATTGATGTCGCTGGTTGAAGCCGACGTCGTCCATAAGGCCTTCGTCCAGCACCGACAATCATATTTTGAAATGGCCCACCACTGCACCGCGCACCAGTGCCACCCGCACTTTACCTGTATCCGCTGCGACCAGACCGAATGCCTGCACGGCGTGTCTGCCCCGCTGGTAACCTTGCCCAAAGGAATGACCATGACACGCCAGCAGATTCAAATCGAAGGCATCTGCGCCGCCTGCCGCAAATCCCCCCACAATCCCTAATATCTCACTCTCACCTTTGCCGGCTTGCGCAGATAATTGACAAAGAAATACCGCAGGGCATCAATCGGATGGTCATACACGCCGTCCTTTTTCGGCATCTCCTTATCCTTCTGCGCCATATTCGGCGGATAATGATAGCACCGCATCGCCTCAATCAGTTTCCTGCACTTCGGATCAATCACCAATTTCGAAGACCCATCCCCCGCCTTGAGAGCCTTGCGAATCAGCTCAACGCCCTCGTCAATCAGACTTGGCTTGTGTGTACAGAGTATCCCCATCTCCTTCAGTTCCGACACCGCGCTGGTCCCGGTAATCTGACTCCGCTGCACGCCCGCCGGGTCGCAGAACGCCGCCGCAATCCCGCCAACTCCGCCCGGCGTCCGCTCAAGTATCTCCTCTCCGTGTTCGGCTATCCGCCTGCGGTCCTGAATATATTCATCAATCACCCGCGTCGTCCCCTCGCCATCGACCTGCACCCACAAACACACAAACGGACTGCTGTACCCGAAATCCATCGCGATATACAGCGGCAGCCCCGCATCGTACGCCACCCGCCCCACGTGCGTTGCCGGCTCAAACGTCTCAAACACCGCCGTATCCAATTTCGGCCGTAAACACAGCATCTCCGCCTCAAACCCCGCCCGGCTGCTCCGCCGCATCTGGTCAATCACATCGTCAATCTTCATATACCCCGTCGCTTTCTTTGCCTTGCCCGCGCAATCCCCCCACAGCGGACATTGTGAACAAGTCCTATCCATACACCGCTCGACCACTTCCCACACACACCACCGAAACAGCCGCCGCTGCGACTCGGCCGCCCCGTCAATCAGCCGCTGCATCACCCCGTATGCCTGATGCATCGTACTGAAAACCTCCATCGCCCCGCGAAGCCCATTCCGGCTTTTGGTCACAAACTGCGCCGCCTTGAACACATCCTCCCGAAACAGCTCCGCTTCATCGCACCGCAGTTTATGAATATGAATCCCCCGCACATCCCGCACCGAATGCGACAGCAGCCGCACCTGCGAATCGTTCACAAACTTACACCGCCCGACGCGCATCTTGCCCGCGATCAACTCCCGAAACTCATCCCGCGTCGCCTCATCGCTGAAATAGTCATACATCAGACTCGACTGATCCAGCGAGCCGGCCAGAATCCGCACATTGCACCCCGGCTTGAAAATACAATCCAGCAGCGTCGCGATTGCCGCCAGCCGTGTCTTGCCCCCGCCGCGTCCCGCCCAGACAATGCAGTCCGCCGAGTCCTCCGCGCGCACCGCCTCCGGCAGCGTCGGAAAATCCGCACTGTAAGCGTGCCACAGATAATCCATCGGCGCATCATGTCCCGCGCAGACCGCCGCCGTCGGCACATCCATCTCCAGATGCTCCTTAACAAACGAATGCAGTTCCCCCTTCGTCCCCGGCCGCGCAGCAAAAAAACGGGGACTGGTACGTTCTGCCGCAAGGCAGGTTGTACCTGTACCCGCTTTTTTGTCCTCCCCGCACCCCCCATTGTCATCCATCGCCAAAGGCGATTCCACAATTTTGCTTTTTACTTTTTTATTTTTAATTTTTTCCCTACCCATAACATCTCCTTCAAATTTTATTTTACATTTTGCATTTTATACATTACAATTAACCAAAAAGGGAAATCGAGAAATGAAAACAAAAATCATCCTTATTGTTATATGCATCTTGCTTGCAGCAATCGCTGTTTACAGGATGGCTTATTTTATCCCAACCCCCTCCGTAACCCAGGAAATTGAAAATAGAAAATCGAAAATGGAAAATACAAAATCCTACCGTGTCCAACGTGTAACCGCCCCTCTAACCATTGATGCCGATTGGGACAAGCCCCAGTGGAATGCCATAGAGCCGGCAACGCTGACGTTCTATATGGGCGAGAAACCCGCCCACCAGCCCAAAACCGAATTTAAAGTCGCCTACGATGCCGACAACGTCTATGTCATCTTCCGCGTCGAAGACCAGTACGTCCGCGCCGTCAAGCAGGGCTATCAATCCATGGTCTGCACCGATAGCTGCGTCGAGTTTTTCTTCACCCCCTCCGCCGACATCAAGCAGGGCTACTTCAATCTCGAAACCAACTGCGGCGGCACCATCCTGATGTCCCACCAAATCGAACGCGGCGTCGATGTGAAAAAACTCACCCCGGAAGATTTGGACCAGATCGAAATCGCCCACTCAATGCCCAAAACCGTCGAGCCGGAAATTCAAACCCCAACAACCTGGACGCTCGAATACCGTCTGCCGATTAAAATGCTGGAAAAATACGCCCCCGTCGCCAAACCCGCCTCCGGCGTAACCTGGAAAGGCAATTTCTATAAATGTGCCGACCTGACCTCGCAGCCACACTGGCTGACCTGGTCATTCATCGATAAACCCAAACCCGACTTCCACCGCCCCGATTTCTTTGGCACCCTGATCTTCGAATAACCGAAAAATATTGATTCAATATATTCCTACGGGCGGGTTTCAAACCCGCCCGTTATTTTGCGCCGCCGTCAAAATTGATTCTATATGTGCCACCGTTAAGCTCTGCTTAGCGGTGGTTGCGCCACCCCATGCTGCTGTTAAACTCACAAGGTAGCCGAACCATCTTGGTTCGGATTAATCTCATGCCGCTTGCGGCATTCCTCTTAATCTTGCTTTTTACCTTTTGAATTTTATTTTTTAAGCTCTCCCCCTTTTGTAGGGGCAAGGTTTGTCAAGATAAATAACGAAATCGAAATACAAAAAAAGCCGCGGCATATTTCATCCGCGGCTTTCGAAGGTATGCTGCGCCGATTACATCATACTTTTTCTGCGAAGCCAGCCGACCATCCCAACACCAAGCGTAGTCAAAGCGATTGCCCCCGGCGAGGGAATAACCGTACACTCTGAATACTCCACCCCCTGCGGCAGCCACAAATCCACGCCGCTCGGGCCGCCGAAATCCTCAAAGAATTCGACACGGAAAGAATGCAGCCCATCCGACAGATATGCTGAGCCAATCGCCGTCTGCGGCGCATGCCCGCCGCCGTTGTCAACCACCAGCAGACTGTCGATATACAGCATGCTTCCGTCATCCGAATCCAAGGTAAACAGATACGTTCCTTCTGCCGCTACACTCAAACATCCATTCATCTCGGCGCCAAAGTCACTCAATCCAAACGGATGCCACGCATAGCCCGTATTGGTGGCAAACATCACATCCGCTGAAGTGAATGACCCAACAAGACCGCTGAATGGCGCCCCGCCTGCTGTCTGCCAATGCCCGGAATAAACATCGACCGTTACAGCGGCCTGTGAAACGACTGTGAAGAGCACAGATGCAATGAGAAACGCAATCCCTTTTTTCATTTTCTCCCCTTTCTATAAAAAGTTTTCAGCCCATCGGAAAGGTCACTGCCGTTCCTGAGTGTACCACTATAACTTTTCCCCACTGCAATGCTATCGGTAAAAACAACCAATTTTTTCATTTTTCAATATTTTCGCAGATGCTTCTTTACACAGATTACATGATTCAATATGCCCTAAAACTCAGTGATATATAAAGTTGCCTGCTCGTTCAGGATGGAAAAAGATATTTGGACGCTTCAACTCCACTTCACAATCCTCACTTAATTTTTTGAGTATATAAATCCTTTTTCGATTGATTCCGCCTCTGGTTTGTTATAAAATATCGCCATGAAGCGAGGTTTTACCGATCCAAAGGAGTTACACCGATGATTAAATTCTATTGCCCATCCTGCAATCAGAAGCTCGGCGTTCCCGATGACTACGCCGGCCGGCGTATCCGCTGCAATAAATGCAGCACCCCAAGCATCGTCCCAAAATCCGAGACCTCGATTGTTCCACAAGAAGTCAAATCGCAATCCGTTACCGCAACCGGGGTACCCGCTGCAGCCCAATCCGCTTCGGCAAAGATTGAACTTGAACCCTCGCTCAACTTTGAATCCAGCGACATCCCTCCGATGGATCCAAACGCCGAACTGCTTCGCCAGATTTCGAGAGCTCGAGCGGATTCAATAAATTCAACCGCAATGAATACTAAATCTGAATCGCCTCCCTCGTTTGAGAGATTTGGCGTTTTCTCAAAAATCCTGAATCCACTGATTTCTATCTTTGGGTCTTTTCCGCTCGCGGTTCTTTCTTCCGCGGTTTGCGCCGCAATCGTAATTGTGATTTGGAATTGTATTTCAGCCGCCGTCGGCTTCCCGCTGGAGGTGTTTTACATTGCCGTGGCATTGGCCGCCGGGCTGGGCCTGTGTGTCATTTCAGAACAACGCAGCGCCTCGATGGGACTGCTGGCGTTGTTTATGGCAATTATTGCCATTATCGCCGCACGCATCGTGCAGGTCGAACGTTTTGTTTTTCCCGAATGGCGAAGCCTTGTTGCCGCGGTGGATATTCCACCGGAACGGGAACAGCTTTATTTGATGTTGAATAGTTTCGGCTCTAAACAGATGCGTCAAGCCCACAGGGCCGCAATCGCAGAAGATAATACAGAGATGATGCAAATTGCGATTTGCGCCTTAATCCAGGACAAACAGATTTCTCCATCCCAGGGCGCCGACCTTTCTCGTAAGGCCAGATCGCAGATGGAACGCATTAGCCATCCCTACGATCCAAATTCGGACAATATCACTTTCGACGAACCCGCCTTATCGGAAATATGGTCTAAGGTCAACGAAAAGTTTGGTGAATGGAACAGCCCCGAAAAACGAGTCGCGGCCGCTGGAACCTATCAGATACGCCAAATATTTTTCATCGAGCAATGCAGATATAAGACCCTGCTTGACGACTACCCCAAAGCGGTCACCGCCGGATTTTTTGTCGTCGATGGCTGCATCTTTCTCTTTCTTCGTGTCACCTACTGCCTCGTCGGCCTGATTGGGGCATACAAAACCTGTTCAACCAGTTTTATGGACTAAACACTTGAGGAAAAAGAGGACAGTGGGGCTGCTGCATAACTCCCCCTGCCCCCAATATTGTCCTCCCGCATACCGATAAAGCCCCATTTGGGAATCTTGTGCCACCGTCAAACTCTGTTTGGCGGTGGACTCTGGGCTGGAAGCCGGACGCTGGAATCTTTTTTCAATCTACGATTTCCTGTTTTTATCATTCGTATTTTGAATTTGTTTTGTGCTTCGTGCTTAGAATTTAGAATTTTCTCACTCACTATCCTATCTTTCCTGTAAATCAAACTATTTTCACTTTCTAATCGGTGTTAATCTGCGCAATCTGTGGTTCCTTCTTT
>JBHJNC010000306.1:0-5803 GCA_048497675.1 Gimesia maris | reverse complement strand
AAACCGTAGTTGCCCTTTTCACGATGCACAATTAAATATCGCATAAAAACCCCAAAAAACTTTAGAAATATTTTTTTCTTTAGCCCGAATTGTCTTTGCCCCATTTTGCTTCTTGTAACTATCTTATTTATACATATTTAAATCGCCTTTGGCTTTTATAAACATCTTCTTTCTATCCCCCAATAACACACATTTTTATAATAAACTTGAGATTTTTTTGGAGTGTCAAAATAGAGAAGCCGTGGAAATCAAAACAAACCACCAAAATGTTAATTTAGAGTGGCAAAGAAAAACAAGAGAACCGCCGCCTATTTGAATGACGGCACCAAAATCACGACCAGTGATACAATTCGGGTCATTCACTGATTGAATTCGCCCAGAAATCCAACTCAACAAAAGCCGCGTAAACATCCCCATTTATGCGGCTTTTATTCTTCTCATGAAACAACCGATTTTATTCCATGCCGACAACCGGAGTAATCGGATCCCATTGAACCTTATCAGCGCCCAGCAGTGTGCCGGTCGCGTATGCCAGGTCAACCAGTGATATCTGGTAATCCGCCAGAGCTTTGATTTCAGCGCTCTGAGCCTGGGCAAGGCGGGCCTGGGCATCCAGCACATCGGTTGAAGTCCTTAATCCCTGTTCGAACTGGCGAATTTCCGCCTCATAGAGTCTGCCTTCCAATATCGTATTCTGCCGGCTGGCCAGAATCTGCTGCCAACTGGTCTCGACCCGATCTATCGCATCAAGGACTTCCTGCCTGATATACTGCTTTCGGCTTTCCTTATTCGACAGCCGCTGGCGTTTTTGGTACAGCGCCTGACGAAGCCGGTTTTTAGCCGCTTCGTTGCCCAGCGGCACCCAAAGACTGACGCCGACCCGGTGATTTTCGTAGTTTTTCTCGTTGAGCATATCATACGAGTCGTCCTGCGTCATTCCTGTGCCGCTGACATGATAATTATAGTCCAACGTTACCAGCGGCAGCATCTGATTATTCAGATAATCAATCTGGCTGATATTGGCCGCGATCTGTAATTCCAACTCCAGCAGTTCGGCCCGATTTTTCTCGGCCTGTTCAATCAGTCTGCTGCGATCCAGATCATATAACACCGGGTCTGGCTCTGTAGCCGGAATCATGATTGTCGCCGTCTGGATGTCAACACCCGGCTTATTAATCATTCGCTTAAATTCCCGCTGACGACTTCGAAGCTCGTTTTCAGCGGTAATGATTGCCGCCAACTGACGCGACAGCCCCGCCTCGGCCCGAAGCACTTCAACGCCGGCCTGCTGGCCGACTTCAACGAGCCGTTTGGCGCGTTCCAGCTGAGCTTTGGCCAATTCATGCTGTTTGAGCTGAACTTCAAGCTCTTTGCGGGCCGCATACAATCTCCAGTACGACCGATCTGCTGCGGCCAGAACTCGAATTACCTCAAGCTTGACAGCATTATCAGTAATCTGCTTATCATAGCGGGCCAGTCGAATACTGTGGGTATTAACCCTCTGGCCGGCGTTTTTCAACAGGGGCTGACTGATGGAAAAATTAAAGCCGCTTTCATAAAAAGGACTTATCGCCAAATTGTGCGTCCGGTAATCGGCCAGATTGAAATCCAGTGTTCCGCCGGTCTGCATCGGCATCCGTACCCCTGCTGCGGCATCGGTATTTTCA
This sequence comes from Gimesia maris, assembly GCA_048497675.1. Classification (GTDB taxonomy): domain Bacteria; phylum Planctomycetota; class Phycisphaerae; order Sedimentisphaerales; family Anaerohalosphaeraceae; genus Anaeroglomus. Next base: position 4,136 of record JBHJNC010000306.1, on the reverse strand, counting down.
AACTGCGACCCCGGACTGGGAATGTAGGTACCGTCATCCACTTTGACCAGCTGGCCCGGCGTATCGGTTCGTGACAAACCCGCCGTCGTATAAAATGTCGATTCGAATTTGGCAGATTCCGCATCCAACCCGGCCTGGCTGATCGACGGCGCGATAAGCTGAGCCTGCAAATCAAGATTGTTTTTGAGCGATTCCGAGCGGCACTCTTCCAGCGATAACGTCAATTCCTTAGGTACCGAAACATCATTCGGCTCTACAGGCTTGACTTCTGCATTGGTTGTCTGGCTCTCTTGTTTCTGCGGCAATGTCAGCGTTTCTACGGTGTGCAGCTTTTCAGTTGAAACCTCGTATTCATAAAACCGGTCATCCTTCTGGAGATTGACACATCCGACAATCAGGAAAAGACAAAAACATAGACTAAAAATCAGTGCGCGTTCGAATTTATTCATGACGTAATGCCTCTATGGGGTCAAGTCGTGCGGCCTTGACGGCCGGGAACATACCAAAAAATACACCTACGATCGCTGAAAAAGCGAGCGAAATAACCATCGCCCAGACGGGAATATAAGCCTGCTCTAAGTTCGCATTGGGGATTTTGGCGATGCTCATGGTTAACAACTGGCCCAATCCAAGCCCCACCAGCCCGCCGATACAGCACAGGACCACCGCCTCGACCAGAAACTGCGTCAGTATCGCCGAGCTCTTTGCGCCAACGGCCTTGCGGAGTCCAATCTCGCGTGTCCGCTCCGACACCGAAACCAGCATAATATTCATAATTCCAATCCCTCCAACCAGCAGTGAAATACCCACAATGCCGGAGGCGACTGCTGTAAATAACGCAGCGATTTCCTTGAATTTACGAACCTCGCTTTCCACAGTCATCACATTGAAGGTATCGGGTTCGCCCGGCGTAATTTTACGTTTTTGACGCAGAAAGAAAGTCAATTCCGCCTTGGCTTCTTCCGATACTTCCGGCGATTTACTGGCAGCCATAATCATAAACCACATCCAGCCATTCTGACGGTATAACGTATTGAACGGAACAAATACCTCAAATTCACTGCCTCCGCCCTCGCCGAACATACTGGATGGTTTTTCCTCGACAACCCCCAGAATCCGGTAGGTGTTATACCCGATAGTCAGGACCTGCCCTGTGCAGTCTCTATCCATCCGAAGTTTATCACGCAGCTGCGTAGACACCAGGCAGACCATGCGCCCCTGCTGTTCATCCACTTTTGAAAAAGGCCTTCCGAGAATAACCGGCCTGGATTCAATTGAGTGCCACGACGATTCAATGACATGCATCCTAACCCCCTCAATCGTTCTTTCTCTAAAGCGAACCGTTTCACGCCAATCATCATAAGGGGTTAAATGCGACACCGAAGGACAATTATCAAGAGCGTCTTCGATCTGTTCAGGTTTAAAGCGAATCACATCCCAAGACACATTTTTATACTTGCCGCTGTCGGGACGAGACGGCCAGATGAAAATGCGATTGGTCCCAAATGTTTCGATGTTGCTCATCACCTTGGCCTTCAGCCCGCTTAGAGCCGCGATAACCGCCGTTACGGAAGCGACACCGATGACAATTCCCAGCGTCGTTAAAATCGACCGGATTTTGTTGGCCCAGATTTGTCCTGCGGCCAGCCGGATACTCTGCAGAATCAAGCGAATAAACCGAAGGGGCAGTTCCAATAGGTACATCACAGCCGCTGCCCTCCTTGTTTGAAGGCATAGGCAGCATCCTCTTCGGTCGGCTTATCGCTGATTATTTTTCCATCCAGCATCCGAATAATACGCCCGGCATGACAAGCCACATCCGATTCATGCGTAACCATAATAATCGTCTGCCCTTCATCGTGCAGCCGCTCAAATAACGCCAGAATCTCTCTGCTGGTTTTGCTGTCTAAGTTGCCGGTCGGCTCATCCGCCAGCAGAATGCTTGGGTTATTAATCAGGGCCCGCGCGATTGCCACACGCTGCTTTTCCCCGCCGGAAAGCTGATTGGGGCGATGATGCACACGTTCTGCCAGGCCGACACGTTCAAGGGCCTTTTGTGCCATTTCTTTGCGTTTCCATAGAAAATGCCGCGAATAAATCAGCGGCAGCTCAACATTTTTCAGCGCATTTTGCCGCGGCAGCAGTTCAAACGATTGGAAAACAAAACCGATCTTCTCATTTCGCACGGTTGCCAGTTCCGAGTTGCTCAGCTCGGTCGTATCCTGACCATCCAGATAATATTTTCCGTGGCTGGCCCGGTCAAGACATCCCAGCAGATTCATCAAGGTGCTCTTGCCTGAGCCGCTCTGCCCCATAATCGCTACATATTCATTCCTGCGAACCTGGAAATCCACGCCATTAAGCGCATTGATGGTCTCTGATCCGACACGATAAGCACGGTGGACCTGCTTTAAAGAGATAATAACCGGGGCCTCATTCACGTTAGGGCTTCACTCCGTTGGAATCACTGGGGGTATTGGGTTCGGAAGTCTGCTGCTTTGTCTGTTCGGATTGCCCTTCTCGTTCATCTTTAATCAATTGGTCGTTGTGCAATCCATCCAGAACCTTGTAGGGGCCAACAACAACCTTATCACCCACGCTCAAACCTGACTTGACAATAATATGAGTCAAATCGCTCGGCCCGATGGTTACCGGCGTTATGACAGCCTTGCCGTCCACCAATCGAAACACAACAACCGCATCGGTTTTATTGGGATCGATATTCGGATTTTTGTCCCGGATGGACAGGGGTATGTCGTCGGTCTTTCGCGCCATCACCGCCTGGCTAAACACCTTAATGACCCCGGTATGTTTCTGCGTGATGATATCCACATCGGCCGTCAGCCCTGTATAAAGTCTACTGACATCCCCCTGCATCAATATCTCCGTACGATAGTATTTTGTATTATTTTGCGTACGGTCATTGGTCATCGCGATATTGTCCACCACCCCCTGATATACCTGGTCCCAATAGGCCTTCACTCGCACATTGGCCTGCTGTCCTACCGTTATCTTGCCGACATCCGCCTCATCGACCTGGGCGACCAGAAGCATCTTCGACAAATCCGCGACAACCATGATGACTGTCCCCGGATTATTCATCGTCCCGGTCATCACCATCTCACCGACCTCGGCGTTGATCCGTGTAATCACCCCGTCAATCGGCGAACGGATCGTGGTGTAGTCAAGCGCCTCACGCGCCTCTTCAATCTGGGCCTTTTGGGCTTCCAGAGAATAATTCGCCACAATCAGACTTTGTTCTTCGGCCTGAATCTGCAGCTCGGTTGCATCCTTTTGAGACTGCATCTCGTCCAGTTTCTGGCGGGCTAAATCAAACACGCTTTGACTGATATCTCCGCTGGCCAGCAGCATTTTCTGCCGCTCAAAATCCTTTTGAGCCTGCTGCAGCGATGCATCTATGCCCTTGATTTGTGCCTTGCGGGCTTCAATCTGAGATTTGGTAACATCAATCTGTGACTTTTGCGCCATATAGCTGGCCTCGGCACTTTTAAGCCGGCTTTCCATCTCCTTCGAATCCAGCTGTATCAAAATATCGCCAGCCTTGACCTGAGTCCCCTCTTCAAAGGGCAGTTTTTCAACACGGGCCGAGATTTTTGCACTGATTTCAACCTGCGTCAGCGGCTCAATCTCGCCGGGGGCGCTGATGTATTCCTGTAAATCCCCCAGTTTAACTTCTTCGATACGCACCGCCGTAGCATTTGGCGTTGTATTTCTTTTCCCGCCAAGCATCAATCCTATGACGATTAAAACGATAATGATACCAACGATGATGCTGATCGTTTTCTTGACTTTTTTTCGCACAAAAATCCCTCTCTCAGTAGGGTTAACGTCCAATCTCTTAAATATGCTTATTTGGATAATCTACTACCATAATCGTAAACTGCAAGGAAATATTCGCCTTCACAACTCCTTACCTTATTATAGACGCAATTGTTACCGTTTTGTTACGCGTTTTGAGGGGAAATTCCAGAGTTTTTTTGCACGGATGTCCTTACCTGAACCGGCGATGCTCAGTATATTTTACTTAATTTTGGACTTCGTTCAAACAGGTAAATTATACGAATTTTCAATATAATTCGTCAGCGCCGCCATAGATGACTTTAAGCTGGTCGATG
>JBHJNC010000305.1:0-1854 GCA_048497675.1 Gimesia maris | reverse complement strand
TCAAGGTCCACAGAGTCGACTATTGCAGATTAGCGTCAGTTCTGGATGCAAAAAGAGGATTTTTCTATATTGCTCTTTTCGAGTGGAATTGCGGGCAAATCAAACGACTCTCAGACGATATGCTGATACGCCCTGCCGAATTTCTCGAGAAATTCACTCAAGATACTCCCAAAGTCCATCTCCTTGGCGAGGGATTGCTCTATTACCAAAATCTCTTCGAGTCTGCCAATACCGTAATTATTGACAAATCCCTCTGGGCTGCTTGTGCAGACTCAGTCTGGACGTTGGCACGAAAAAAAGCCTTGATTGGCGAATTTACCGACCCGAATGCATTAACGCCTCTGTATATTCGAAGGCCTGAAGCCGAAGAAAACTGGGAAAGGGCAAACCGAAGCTAAATGCGGCAGCTCTATTGCCCCGCTTTCCAATCCACACGGTTATTGTTGACCGTTTCGACTTCTGCGCCGGCGATAGTCCAGCGGTTACTGTCCCTGCGGAAATTAACACTCATCTCGACAAAAAAAAGACCTCCAGCCGCAGCATATGAGCTGTTCTGGTCCAAAAACACGGTCGCCTTGATATCCGCCCTTCCCGTTGCCCCTAACAGATTGATGTTCAGTTCCTGAAAACGCACTTTCGAGATTGCGGCGGTTTGGATAACACTATCAATGTTGTCGATAAATGTCTGGCGATTAAAATGGACGCTGTCGTGGTAAGATGCTGAGATAAGTGGAACGATCGGACGGATATCGCGCTGAATTGCCGCATTCCGGCAGATGTAAATGATCTGTTCAATTTGCTCATAATCGGTAGCAACCGCATAATCGAGCCCAAAACCTCCTGCTGAAATCAGAAGTCCTGCCAGAACCACCCACAGCCCTTTTCTGCCTGCCGCATTATTCCGGATCCACACCCCGATAATCAAGACGATAATCCCGACAATCAGCAACAACCAGGGGTCTTCATAGAGGTTCCACATCAGTTTTGCTCCGTATTACAGGTTTATGAAAGCGAAATTTGTTTCATCGCCAGCCGTTCATTTCCCTTCGGTTCCGTTAAATCCAGCCGCAGTGATGTCAATGTAATATAGCCGGCGGCGATGGCGGTGGTATCGACCCAACTGTTCTGATCGTGCTTATCACGATGTTTTCCGCCTGTGAGACGATATACGCCCTGGCCTTCCTGTTCGTCAACCACATGATAATACTCATCAAATCCGCAAGACGATTGAGGGACAACTTTGACGCCTTTAGGTGCTCCTTTTGACAACTGCGGAATGTTTAAATTGACCACTTCGCCTGGCTGAATGGGCAAAAGCTGACCGATAACGTTCGCCGCATAATCTGCGGCCTGTTCGGCATTCCACGGCTCATCCATTGCAGCGCTGACGGCTATGGCCGGTAAGTTGTAAAATGCCGCCTCAATAGCTCCTGCTACCGTCCCTGAATAGAATACATTAATCCCGATATTCGCCCCATGATTCATCCCGGAAACCACTAAATCGATAGGCATTTTATTACTGATTATCTTGTTGACCGCCAGTTTCACACAATCTGCAGGTGAACCATCTACACTGAATCCATTGAATTTGCCGACAATCTCGAGCGATTGACAGGTCAAGTCACGCAATGAAATACTGTGTCCTGCCCCAGACTGAACATCTGCAGGAGCGACCACGGTAACCTGACCAAAACGAACCAGCCTTTTGTAAAGCGCCGCCAGACCCGGCGCAAAAATTCCATCATCATTAGTTAATAATATATGCATTTGGCTTTCCTTTTCTCTGTTCCCGATACTGTAAAGCCAAATGCTCCGAAAGTCAATTGACCTTTTGTCTCTATGACATATAATATA
>JBHJNC010000304.1:0-3238 GCA_048497675.1 Gimesia maris | reverse complement strand
CTGTTTCGCGGGCTCACCTACGCGAAGATGAATCGTTTTGAGGATGCAATAACCGACTGCAAGCAAACTATTCTTTTCGATAGGTATGATCCGGTCGGTTATATTGCGCTGGGTTTAATCTATGACCGTGTGGGTAGTTTTGAAGGAGCGATCGAACATTTGCGAAACGCCATTCATCTCGGCACGTTTGATGCAGGACCTGACCCATTAAAGCAGCCCTTGACCGCCCGGATTGGAATCGACGAAACCAGTGTTTATAATCGAATCGGCGTATTAAATGTCAAACTGGGGCAATATCAGGAGGCACTGATTGCTTTTAATAACGCTGCGGTTTCCGGTCCCGGGTCAGCGGATGCCTATTACGGCTTGACTCTGACAAATGTGCTGACCGGTGATATGCAGGCGGCAAATGAAAATTACCAGAAACTCAAAAGGCTAAGCCCCGAATTGGCTGAAACAGCCGCTGCCATTGTCGGACAAAATCCGTAGCAGGGTTGCGGTCAAATGCGCCTGTTATCTGGTTAGACACAAAAAACAGTTATGATTCAGATATGGCAAGGATGACAATATGAAACCTGTATTTTGGCTGGAACAAATTCCTCTGTGGGGTGTATTCTTTTTTGCGGTGGCTGGCGTACTGGTTTCTATCTGGCTTGGAACTTTACTGGGTCTGCGAAGAAGGAATAAGCCCGATCACGAGGAAGAAACATCGCTGGGGTCGATTATTGGCGCAACCCTCGGACTGCTGGCTTTTATGCTAGCTTTTACTTTTGGTATCGCCTCAGAACGTTTTCAGACCAGAAAACAGCTTCTTCTGGAAGAAGTTAACATTATAGAGACCGCTTATCTGCGTGCTAAACTGCTTTTGGAGCCGCATCGAACGAATATGTGCAATCTGTTGTCCGACTATGTTGACGCCCGTGTTTCGCTGGTGCAGGAAGACTCTGATCAGCAAATTCAAAAGCTGCCGCAGTTGCTTGATTACAGTGAGACACTGCATGATCGCATGTGGTCACATGTGATGGCTATGACGCAAACGGAACGCAGTTCTGAAGTTGACGCCCTGTTCATCGGCTCCCTCAATGAGATGATTAATTTGCATAATAGCCGGATTACGGTGTTCAGATACCACATTCCATCGACCATTTGGTATGTTCTGTTTTTCATCACCATTCTTTCGATGGGCACGGTTGGATATCAGGTGGGGCTTTCAGGCAAAAGTGTATTAAAGGTCAGTATTGTTCTGGCATTGATTTTCTCGGCGGTCATTTTTCTTATTGCCGACCTTGACCGTGCCACAGAAGGTTTTCTCCGTGTAAATCAGGAACCGTTGTTTGAACTGCAAAGGAAAATACACCGAATCAGCGAAAGTGCTGAGAGCGGTAATGCACACATCGGCGCCGATTCAAATGTCAGCGGCGATGGACATTAAAAAGATATGGAATAACGCTTATGACTGCCGAACAAAATCGGCTCGATGAAGATCATCGCGGCGCTGCAGCTTGGAAAAAATGGGGGCCCTATCTCAGTGAGCGGCAATGGGGAACCGTGCGTGAGGACTACAGTCCTGACGGTGCTGCGTGGGATTATTTTACGCATGATCAAGCCCGCTCCAGGGCGTATCGATGGGGCGAAGATGGCATTGCCGGTATTTCGGATGAAAAACAACGGCTTTGCTTTGCAATCGCAATGTGGAACGGCAAAGACCCGATACTCAAAGAGCGGCTTTTTGGGCTGTCCAACAGCGAAGGCAACCACGGCGAGGACGTCAAGGAGTATTATTTCTATCTGGACAATACGCCTACCCATTCCTATATGAAGTATCTGTATAAGTACCCCCAGCAGAGTTATCCTTATGACAAGCTGGTTGCCGAAAATGGCAAGCGTTCACAAAAAGAGCTTGAATATGAATTGCTTGATACAGGCGTATTCGATGAAAACCGCTACTTTGATGTCTTTGTCGAGTATGCCAAAGCCGATCCGGAAGATATTCTAATTCGAATTAATGTGCATAATCGTGGCTCGGAAACTGCCGAATTGCACCTGCTACCGACCCTGTGGTTTCGAAACGACTGGACGCTGCGCAAAACGGGTGCTTCCGGCCGTAAGCCTTTGCTTAAGCAGGTTGCCGGGCCGGAAGGTGTTAGCATTGCCGCGGTGTCGCACCCGCTTCTGGGACACAGGCAATTTATCTGTGAAGGGGCGCCGCCGCTGTTGTTTACTGAAAATATGACCAATCTGGAACGTATTTTTGGCAAGCCGAACCGCAGTCCCTATGTCAAAGACGGGATTAATAATTATATCGTACAAGGTCTTCAGGATGCCGTCAATCCTCATAAAAAAGGCACTAAACTTGCCGCTCATTATCGATTAAATATCGCTGCCGGCCAGTCTGCGGTTATTCGGATGCGGCTTACCAGTCAGCCTTTGGTGCGCAGGGGCAAAAAAACAGCAGGACAGGTTGTCTTTTTCGGTCAGGATTTTGACGGTATCTTTGATGTTCGGCGGCAGGAGGCCGATGAGTTTTACAGTTCTGTAATCCCGCAATCGGTTTCCGCGGATACGGCCAATGTTATGCGTCAGGCCCTGGCAGGCATGTTGTGGTCCAAGCAGTACTATTACTTCAATGCTAATCGGTGGCTTAAGGAGCATAAGGCTCACCCCCTTGACTCGGACAGTCATCCTTTCCGCAACCGCGACTGGTTTCACATGATGAGCCGGGACATTATCTCTATGCCCGACAAATGGGAATATCCCTGGTTTGCTGCATGGGATCTTGCGTTTCATACTCTGCCGCTTTCCATTGTGGATTCTGATTTTGCCAAGCGGCAGATGGAACTCTTGCTCCATGGATTTTTTATGCACCCTAATGGTCAGCTTCCCGCATACGAGTGGAACTTCAGCGACGTCAATCCGCCGGTCCATGCCTGGGCGACACTGTTTCTATACCGGATGGATCAGGCTATTCACGGGACCTGCGACCTGGAATTTCTCAAGTCGGCCTTTCAGAAACTGGTAGCCAATTTTACATGGTGGGTCAATCGCAAGGACCGCTTCGGCAAGAATGTCTTTGAAGGGGGCTTTTTGGGTCTTGACAATATCGGCGTCTTTGACCGCAGCGCGGCGCTGCCCACGGGCGGATACCTCGAACAGGCAGACGGTACCGCGTGGATGGCGCTCTATGCACAGAATATGGTTGAAATGGCCGTGGAACTGGCCGCAAGCGACCCTTGTTATG
>JBHJNC010000303.1:0-4353 GCA_048497675.1 Gimesia maris | reverse complement strand
TCGTGGCTGTCAGAGCTGGTCAAAGACACCTATTGCTCGGACAACGGCCGACGCAGCATTGATCCGGAATCGGCGTTGCGGCTGATGCTGGCGGTCGCCACAGTCATGGTCTGCGCCGAAGTCGGAAAATCGCCTCAAATTCGACTTTCGGATGGGTCAGATTCATCCCGATTCTATCAATCTCCACCTTTGACAGAGCAACTCTGGCTCGCTCAGGTCATGCAAATTACTGACTTTGGCTGTCTGTCGCTGGAAGGAAATTATGCTTGACGCTGGACATTTGCCAGTAGAACCTGTTTACCAACACTAAAAACCCTATGAAATATAAATCAAGAGCATTTGTCGCAATATGGTTCAAGGCAGTCGCAATAAAGACTTTACACAACGATGGTAATTATGTCATAATGGCAGTTCGAAGCTGGAGTTATTCACCCGTATTATGGAGATAATATGAACCAGAAATGTTTGGGCTTATCGATCTGTTTATTCATTTTCATTTTCGGACCTGTCTTGTTTGCCGACGAGCAGCCTAAGGACACACAGGAGTTGATGGTTTATGTTTCACCCCATGGAGATGACCACCAGAACGGCACCATGGAAAGGCCTTTCAAAACCATCCCCCGAGCGCAGCAGCACATCCGCGGCCTGATAAAAGAACATCCCGACCGGAATATTACGGTATTTTTCCGTGCGGGACGGTATGAGTTGGAACGAGGATTGTTTTTTAATCCCATGGATGGCGGTCGTGAGAATACGCAGATCACCTATCAAGCTTATCCCGGCGAAACCGTCACGTTTTCCGGCGGACGGCAAATAAGCCACTGGAAAAAAGTAAGCAAGAATCTCTGGGAAACCAATGTACCGGAGGTTCTGAATGGACCGTGGTTTTTTCGCCAGTTATTTGGCAATAACCAGCGTTTAACTCGCGCCCGCTGGCCTGATGCCAATGAACCCATGTTAACCATGACGGATTTTGAGGAAATTAAAGAAGGTGATTTGGTTGTCCGGCACAAATTGAAATTTGACCAGGCGCTGCCCTTTAATGATCTGGCTGGCCAAGAAAGCGAACTGGTGCTGTTGCATGTCTGGTCCTGTTCCCGGCAGCGAATTGCGGAATCAGATAGCAATTCCGTAAAAACGCGATATGGCCCGGGATGGATGGGACACACTTACACCTCGCCGGACAAAACCAGGGACCCTGCTTTCCGCAGAGCCTGGCTTGAACATGCAAAGGCTTTTATGAATGTACCCGGAGAGTGGTACCTGGACCGCGACCAAGGCATTTTGTATTACCTGGCGGATGAAAAAGAAAATCCCCCGGATACCGTATTTACCGCACCGCGAATTGAACAGTTACTGAAGATTCAGGGAAGCGAGGATAATCCGGTTCAAAATCTGCACTTTAAAGGGATTCAGTTTCACCATGCGGAATGGCAAATGCCTCAGCGGGGCTATAACGAGATTCAGGCGACCTGCAACGGAACGCAGTACCTCTCGGAACCAATGCTCATGTTGCCCGCCGCCATCCACATGGAATATACCCGGAATTGCTCCTTCACCAAGTGTGAGTTTGCTCATTTTGGCGCTGGGGGCCTGGCCCTGGCGGCGGGCTGTAGTGCCGCACGGGTAGTGGGCTGTCGGTTTTTCGATATCGGTGGCAATGCGATCACCGTCGGTTGGCGCAGCCCGATTGGAGATGACTGGAAAAACCCTGACGATGCCCCGCAGAATAATCAGTTCCTGAATAATCATATCCATCACTGCGGCGCGGTCCAATTCGGAGGCGTGGGGTATATGGAGGCGTTCACCAGGAATTCGCTCTTTGCCCACAACTTTATTCACGATATGCCTTATACGGCCATCTCCATCGGGTTCATCTGGAACGATAAAATGACATCGCAACGGGGCAGTACGGTTGAGTACAACAAAATCCAAAGGGTCATGCAGCTTCTTTATGATGGCGGAGGCATTTATACGCTCGGCTATCAACCCGGTACGGTCATCCGGAACAATTACATCGAGGATGTACCCGGGGGTCATGGTTTATACACCGATGAAGGCTCCAGCTATATTTTGTTCGAAAACAACATCGTCAACCGGGCCGGTCTGTATGGATATCAGCATCATTACGGCCATCACAATACCTTCCGCAATAACATCCTCTGTTCACCAGGCAAATATGCCATCATGCGGTGCCGCAATGACAAGGAACCCTCGTTCTTCCTGGAAAGAAACATTATCCTGCTGGGCCGGCATGATGAGAATATGACCATTAACTGGTTCTGCGGTCGTCAAGGCGATCAGGGCGAGGCCTTTAATGACAACAACACTACGGTGGACCCTAATAACGACATTTTTGTTATGAATCAGAATCTTTACTGGGATACCCGGGGCCGGGAGATTCGTTTCGCCCAGTTAACGTTGGAACAGTGGAAAGATCAGCGGGGCCACGATCGACAGTCGGTGGTGGCGGATCCCCAATTTAAAGATTATAAAAATGGCGATTTTTCCCTGCCTGACAACTCTCCGGCAATACGGTTGGGATTTAAGCCCATTGACACCAGCACCCTCGGTCCTCAGGAACCTTATCGCTGGGATTAGTTCCCGTTCACGAATACCTTATGGTAAAATGCCGTAGGTTGAGGTATAATAACGCCTGTTATGCCTCAATACCAGATCCTATTATTGGCGGGGGAATTGTCGGGCTGGCCACGGCCCGGGCGCTGGTCGAAATATACCCCGGCATCGACCCCGCTGAATGGGCGCATCGGTACCGCCACATTGGTTCGCTGACCCCACAACAGTTCCGCAAGTTGCAGAAAAAGGCGTGCGGGGCCCGCTTTGTGAAAAGGTTAGAGTTCTGCGCCTATGGTTCTTTGACCTTCCACAAAAAGACGCGGATAGGCACGGGCGAACACCGACGTGGGGATAGGGCCATTATCGCCAGTCGCGTCATTCGGTCAATTGTGCTGCATAAATACAACCGCTTTATCAATTGACTTTTTCAACGGACCCTGTGTCCCTTTTTTTCTAAATCATCCACTCTTTAGAGAATTTGGCGAAATCCAGCAGATTGACACTGCCATCGGGCAGTCCGCCAAGGCCGGAAATATCACCCTGCAGATAATTATCCGGCATCAGAGCGGTATCGGAATAATCCGTTGCCATGTGCAGCCAGTTGCCGCAAAAAACGACAAGGTCTGCCGCATCAACATCGCCATCCCGGTCGAAATCCGATGACTTATGGACCTGCCACTGCTCGGACCAGACAATCGGCATCACATTGCTCTGTTTAATTTCTTTTGTTGTTCTCCCAGGTACAGGATCACCTGGATGAGGATCGACCAAAACGAAAGAAGCGGTAATATACAATCTGTAATTGAACGCACCCAGGCAGCCTCTCACACGGACATACTGCCCTACACTCGGCACACTGCCTGTCCCATCCTGCGATGAAACACGAATGCCATTTGGCTGCTGCCACAATGTATAAGAAGGGTTATCCAGCATCACTGGATTATAAGGAATCATAATATCCTGTGTGGTTTCAAATGGCGCCACATCGGCGCCATTATTGATATAAAACACCTTATTGGGGTCATCGACCTGAGTAACATAACCGTAGGTGTCGATATAACGGCCGTCATACCGGTCGCTGCCTGAATAGGAATCGTGAATAAACATGCAGGTCTGGCCGACAGCCACGCCGTCGTTTGTCAAATTGATACTGGTCCAAAAGTTGGATCGAGTCAGGGTAATCGTGTCAGCCGAATTGGTCAGGACGGTATAATACAGATCAGGATGGCTGCCCTGTGCGGGAATCAGCAGCGTTTTGCTGCGCCATTGATCCGGCATCCAGCTTTTGCCGGCCACCGTGATTTTCGAATGCATAATAATGTCCCAATACGAAGACACTGACCACGGCCGCCTCAAATTATTTTCTATCGCTGTAATAGTTCCGCTGTCGGCTGCGGCCAGCGTTTGCCGCGGTACAAACTGATTTAACTGGGTTCTAAATGAACGTTCTATTTTATAGTCATCATATTCCATCGCAGCCGGACGCGCAGTTGCCGTTGACGTCCGCGTGATGGAATAGGCCTGAATCGTTTTTTCAGAAGCCGTCGATCTCAATCCGCCTTTGAGCTGAACGGTATTGCCAACCGCAAGCGTTACAGGATTTCCGCCGGTATCGACAACGCTTTTACCGGTCATGTGGTCCACACGCATACCACCGCTGCCGTCTGCCTCACTGATGTAATAATACTTCATTGTATTGAGCGAATTGGTGAAAATGCCGGTAACTATTTTATCCGTGGCAATATCCACCGGATAGCCATCGGGCTGCTGGCGGAT
>JBHJNC010000302.1:0-12447 GCA_048497675.1 Gimesia maris | reverse complement strand
CGGACGGGGGACTATTTCCCCGGGTTTCGCTTCGCTCACCCGGGGCTATTCGGATTCAATCCCCTTGGGATTGTCGAAGCTCCATCCAATTACAGCACCCACAAGCCTGCGGCTTGAAGGTGCCACCCGACGTGAGCATTTAATCACATTGTCATATTACCACATACTCATATTTACTTGTTTCCCAAACCGGAACGCCCGTTTTGGGAGAGGGCAAAAAAACGCGCCTCTATATATAAGGGGTGGAAATGGCACTTATGAAAAATTTTTCTGGGATTTTTCGGTGTTCGGGAAATGTAAGTATAGTTAGGATAAGGAGAAAAAATTTTTGCAAAAATTTACATTTTTTTGTAAGTCAAAAAAGATTGTCGGATATATTCCATCGAGAAACAGGAACCGCAGATTTCGCAGATGACACAGATGTTTATTAGACAGGATAAACAGGATGACACCTTGCAGCTAAAAAAGTCTAAATGAGCACTTTGACACTAACCCTCTCACGGAGAACTGCAGGCACATTCTGCTTACCGGCCTTTTCTGGGGTCGGAGATGGCCTGGGCGTGGCGGATACGGGACAGGAGCTTATGCAGGTTCCGGCTCGAAAGATAATTGGCGAGCATTTTGGCATTCCGCCGGTCGTGGTAGTGCAGGAGGGCAAGCTGGAGCTTCTTTTCGCTCTGGCCTTTGGGGATGTGGATGGTCTTTTTCCGGGGAGATAAGCCCGCGACGTACATCGCCGCCGACATCGTCAGCGGCACGGGGACAAAGTCCTGGACCTGACGGAGGCGCCAGTTGCGATTAACGAGATACTCGGTCAGCTTGATCGCATCATCGGGACTGCAGCCGGGGTGGGAACTGATGAAATACGGTACGAGGTATTGCTCCAGGCCGGCCTTGCGGGAAATGGCGGTAAACTTGGCTTCGAACTCCTCGAGTACCTTGAACGAGGGCTTGCCCATTATCTCCAGGACATGCGGGCAGGTGTGTTCGGGGGCGACTTTCAGATGGCCGCCGGTAAAATGGCGGGCGAGCAATTCCATATACTCTGGCGACTGGAGAGCCAGGTCATGGCGGATGCCGGAGGCGACAAAGGTGCGGATTTTGCGGGGCTTGCCGGCCTGCCATTTCAAGACGGCTTTCATCAGGGCAATCAGTTTGCTGTGGTCGGCCTTGAGGTTGGGGCAGATGGCCGGAAACAGGCAGCTTGTGCGGGCGCACGGTGCGGATTTTGTGCAGGTCATCCCGTACATGTTGGCCGTCGGGCCCCCCAGGTCGCTGATAGTGCCGGTAAAGCCTTTCTGACGGGTCAGGAGCTCAGCTTCGCTGAGGATGGATTCAATTGAACGGCTGGCGATGGTTTTGCCCTGATGGAAAAAGATTGAGCAGAAATTGCATCCCCCGAAACAGCCGCGATGGGTCGTGATGCTGAACTCGACGGGCTTTAACGCCGGAACGCCGCCGAGTTTGGCGTACATCGGGTGTGCCTGCCGCGTAAAGGGCAAAGCGTAGAGAGCGTCGAGCGCGGCGGTATCCAGCGGCGGGGCGGGGGGATTAACCACGACCGTGCCTGCTCCCTGATCCTGCACGATGGGCTTTTGGCCGGGGTGGGCATGCTGCTGATAGGTCAGCTGGGCATCCATAAACAGTTTGGGGTTATGCTCGATGGCTTCCAGCGAGGGCAGCGTGACCGCATCAGCAGGGGCAGGCGTATCGCGCAGGATGCGGTAGGCGATGCCGGGTATGTCGGTTAAGTCGGCGATGGTCTTGCCGGCCGACAGGCGGGCGGCGATTTCGGCGATTGGGCGTTCGCCCATCCCGTGAACGAGGATATCGGCCTTGGCGTCGATGAGGATGGAGCGTTTGAGCTTGTCTTCGATAAAGTCATAGTGGGCGAGCCGGCGGAGGCTGGCCTCCAGGCCGCCGAGAATGACGGGGATGTTCTTGTAAGCCTCGCGGGCGCGGGCGGCATAGACCAGCAGCGGGCGGTCGGGACGCAGGCCGAGTTTGCCGGCGGGGCTGTAGAGGTCTTCGGTGCGTTTGTGTCCCATCGAGGCGTAGTTGTTCAGCCGCGAGTCGATGCAGCCGGAGGTAATGCCCCAAAACAGACGCGGGGGGCCGAAGATTTGAAACGGCTCGACGCTGCGCCAGTCTGGCTGGGGGAGGATGGCAACGCGATAGCCGAGGCTTTGCAGGTAACGCCCCATCATCGCTACGCCAAAGGCGGGGTGATCGACGTAGGCATCGCCGGTGACAAGGATGATGTCCGGGCGGTCCCAGCCGAGTGCCTGCATCTCGGCCTGTGTTGCGGGCAGAGCGAAGGCTTTGTTTTGGTTCATTTTTACAGTCATTTAAGAGTCTATTTGTCTGTATTCGATAAAGTGTTGACAAAAATAGCATTATATCTTATCATTCGGTCAAAGTCGAGGGGATTGCAGCAGCAGGCATTTCATCGGCAAGGGCCCGTAGCTCAGCGGTAGAGCAGGGGACTCATAATCCCTTGGTCCAAGGTTCGAATCCTTGCGGGCCCAATTGATACAACGCTTTGTAAATAAATGGGTTACAATGCGTTTTTGTTTTGGTTTTTACAGGACAATTCAGCTACTGTAACTTCTTTTTGTAACCAGAAATGATTTTTTGACTCTGTTTTCAAAGGAAAATGAATCATAAAGCCAAAGCCAGCCACAGCAAAACGACTTTTTCGCTGACTATGCAGAGCACGATTAAGGGTCATTTAAAGCCGCTTAGCGGAACGGTGATTTTTTGTCCGAAATGATCCATCGGAAAAAAAGCGGCGCGAATTGTTTTATATGTTTCTAAGACGCCTTGAAACGAATTTGATACAGGGGGCATCGTGTCCGTAAGGCAGCGATTTTATTGATAACGCTGGAAGACATTAAAAACAATTAAACAGTAGCGGAGGTTTTATGAACGCAGTGATAAAGTATATCTGTGTGATAGGCGGTCTTTTATTTGCAGTTTCCGGGTGCACAACAGACCATCATTCTCCCAAAGTTCAATCGAATTTTATATATAAGGTTGAGCCATCTTGTCCGGAAGCCCGTGATGTGCTGGTGGGGGTCAGCTATTTTGCCGGCTGGTGGGAGCCGACGCCCAATAAATGGCAGGGGCCTGATGGAAAAGACTGGCGAGAGAAATATCCAGACCGAATACCGCTGCTTGGGGATTATAATGACCAGGCGACCATGGACAAAGAAATTATTGCCGCATCGTCTTATGGTGTGGATTTTTTCGTGATCCTATGGTATCCGGTCGATCCGAACCATGAGCCGGAGAAACATGCGAAATATCTGAATCGGGGTCTGCATCATTTCATCCATTCAAAAGAAGCGTACCGGATGAAATTTATGGCGGAATTCTGCAATCATCCTCCGTTTGACAATCTGAGCGATGAGAACTGGCAAAGTATGATTGACCAAACCTGGATGAAGGCGTTTCTGCATCCAAGTTATTTGCGCGTCGGCGGAAAGCTGGTTTTCAAGATTCACAGCGCCGACGCTTTCTATGGTTCGTGCGGCCGGAATATGGATATCGTAAAGTCCAGGCTGAATGTGCTGAGGCAGAAAGTGCGTGATGCAGGTCTTGGGGA
The DNA here is from genome assembly GCA_048497675.1 of Gimesia maris. GTDB lineage: Bacteria > Planctomycetota > Phycisphaerae > Sedimentisphaerales > Anaerohalosphaeraceae > Anaeroglomus. Next base: position 8,840 of record JBHJNC010000302.1, on the reverse strand, counting down.
GATGCTTATCGGGATCGGTCTTTGCGATAGCCATGGATATACTTCCCGAAATTCATGGATAGCAGAGGTGTTCGATTTTACCGCGATGTATATGGATGTTCCTGTTGTTGAACAAAAGCAGACTAATTATCCGTATGAGGTACTTGCCCGTTATAATCAATCTTCAAGGCTTGTATGCGCCAATGAAAAGACGTCTGTGATGTTTATGCCGTATCTTGCGGCCGGCTGGCAGCCGAGACCCTGGGGCGACAAGAGAGCATCGTTTGAATTTCCAAATGCAATTCAGTTCAAAGATGAGCTTTTGAAAATGAAGCAGGATCTGGATATTTATAAAAAACTCGGACTGCCGATAGAGGGGGGCACCAAGCAGAAGATTTTCACTATCTATGCCTGGAATGAGTTTGGCGAAGGCGGTATGCTCGCTCCGACTCAGGGAGATGGGTATATGAAGCTTAAATGTATCCGTGAAGTATTTGGCGTCAAAAAAACGTCTGAAAAAAAATAATGTTTCAGCATCGTATCTGAAATTGAATCGATATGGCCCTGTGCTGGGGGGCAATTCAACAAGGCATAGATATAAAAAAGGCTTACATGTCTTTAAAGGTGGAATTATCCCCGGCGAAATCCTGAATTTCGGTTTTGTGGCTCTCGCTGAGGCTGGCGTTGGCCAGATCGCCCATAAACTCGTCAAAGTGGCTTTCGGAGGCGGGCTTATCCATATCGCCTTTTTCAATCGGTTCATGTTTGGGTTCAATGGGTTTGATGCCCGCGATTTCGGCGGGCTGGCCGTCAATTTGGACGATGAACGTCAGTGGTCCTAATCCAATCTGGTCGCCGGGATTAAGACGTGTTTCCTCGATTTTTTGGCCGTTGACATAAGTGCAGTTTTTGCTTTTCAGGTCGCGTATCATCAGCCGGCCCTGGTCCATATTCAGCTCACAATGCTTGCGGGAGATCACAGTAAGGGGGATACAAAGGTCACAGTCCTGTCGCCGTCCGATAAGAGTGACGGTACTGGGTAGTTGAAACGGCTTGATCTCGCCGTTTTTTTTCAGCAGATAGAGCACGACTTTCATGTAGCCTCCTAAGAAAAAAGCCTTTTTTACAACTCTATTATAGCGTATTATATCCCTTTTCGGCAAGGAAAAAGTCGAAAAGATGAGAGATTTCGAATCGCCTTAACTGGCGGATAATACATAGATAGAAAGACCGATATGAAATATAAAGCCATTTTTTTTGACCTGGATGGTACATTAGTCGATACGCTGGACGATTTAACGGATGCGATGAATTATGCCCTCCATCAGCTGGGGCAGCCGAGTGTAACCCGACAGGCTTGTCGCGAGATGATTGGCAAGGGACTGGCGGTATTTGCCAATAAGGCGCTGCCCGAAGGTGCAAAGCATCTCGAGCAGGATCTGGTCAATGCGATGAAAGTTCGCTACACGCAAACCTGCCTGGATAAGACGCGAATTTATGATAGACTTGATCAGGCGGTTTCTGTCTGTCGTCAGAAGGGTATCAAGCTGGGGGTGGTCAGCAACAAATCCCATCCGATGACGATTAAAATCACCGAGCATTATTTCGGCAAAGGGGCCTTTGATGTCATTCTGGGTCAGCAGGACGGTATCCGTATCAAACCGGATCCGGAACCAATATATCTGGCGATGAAAGCCGTGGAGGTGGATTCTCCTGGTGAGATTCTGTATGTCGGGGACAGTGATGTTGATGCTGAGACCGCTCAAAGTGCAGGAACGGATTTTGCCGCGGTAAGCTGGGGTTTCCGCAGTGAAGCACAATTGCGTCAGGCCGGCGCCAGGACTATTGTTCACAATACCGATGAGCTGCTGCGTCTGATTCTGTCTTGACTTATTCCGGGAGATCGTGGTCGGCGTTGGGGGCGTTTTTCTCCAACTTTTTGCGCAGTCTCTGAAAGACCGAAGGCGGAAGCAGTTTGGAAACATCCCCGCCGAGCAGGGCAATCTGGCGGACCAGTGTTGAGCTGACATAACCATATTCTTCGCTGGTCATAACAAAGACGGTCTCGATGCCTGCAACAGTTCGGTTGGTCATCGCAAGCTGGAATTCGTATTGAACGTCCGAGAGGTTTCGCAGGCCGCGAAGCATCACGTCGGCTTTTTGCTTGGCAGCAAACTCAACGGTCAGGCAGTCAAAGCTCATGACCTTCACGCTGGGCATATCTTTAACCAGCTCACGGATCATTTCGACTCGCTCTTCTTTGGTGAAAAGCTCTTCTTTGCCGGGATTCTGGCCGACGCCGATAATCAGCGAATCAAACATCTTGTTGCCTCGACGAATCACGTCGATATGGCCGTTGGTAATGGGGTCAAAAGATCCGGGATAAATGGCAATGATATGTTTATGGTTCATTGTGCTGTACCGTTAGAGGTTCCATTTCAGATTGGTAAGACATCTCGGCTCCAGGCTGCTGGAAATCCTGCGTATGGTGCTCAATGGAAAGCTGATCCATAATCCAAACGGCCGTATTGAGGCGTTTTTCCGCCAGTTGACGGACGGACTCAAAGCGAAAGCCTTCACGCAGGCGAGCCTGCCAATAGCGATAGTCGATTTTACGTTTCCAATTGTCCAGAATAGTGGCTATGCCCTTGCCGTGTATCGCGGCCCGGCGGAATTCGTGATGCAGGCCGACGATTCCCATATCGTCCAGATTCCGGGCATCAGACAAAATTGCTGCCTCAACAATCTCGGTGAAGCGGTTGGCCGATTCGAGGATGATATTACAGCAGGTTTCGATTTTAGGTTTAGTCAGAATGCCTTGCAGTTCAACGGAAGCAACCTGGGCTGAAAAATCACGCAATACAGCGAGCTTTATATCAGATAAAACAGGGCGGGATATATCGCTTTCGGATGCGGCACACCGGGTGAATCCGGAGTCGGCAAAGTAGGTTGCCGCAGTCAGACAAAAGCGGTCTATCGGCAGGTTGTTGTCTGCCAATTCCGGCAGACGGCAAATCATTTGGACATTCCGGACAATACGCAGGGTGCGATCCCAAAGCCAGTTGTCGCTGCCGGCGGCAGGCGATTGGTTCTTTATCGCCTTTTCAGCAATTTGTCGTATGACATCCATTTCAGGCATATTTTATCCATCTCCAGAGCTATTCATTGACTCATTTATCGGCATTTTGTGCCTGTGATGTCCAGAGATTTGCTGACAATACTATTCGGATGCGGCCAATTCTTCCGGGTGTTCAAGCTGTTTTTTGACAAAATCAAGGAACTGTGCCGCATCGGCGCCATTGGCGACCCGGTGGTCGACCGATAAGTTCAGGTTCATGATTTTACGTATCAAGATATCGCCTTTTCCGGACGGCGTGGGTGTATTGATAATGCGGCCGACGCCGAGAATGCTGCATTGTCCGGGGACGACGATAGGAATAAACGAGTCGATACCCATTCCGCCCAGATTGCTGATGGTGATACAGCCGCCCAGCAAGTCATCGGCGGTTAGTTTGTTGTCTTTGGTTCGTGCGATGAGGTCCTGATTGGCTGCGGCGATTTGGGCAAGGCTTTTGGCCCCGACATCCCGAATTACGGGTGCGACAAGTCCATTTTCCGTTGCAATAGCCAATCCGATATCAATGGTCGGCGCCAGAAGGATATGGTCTTTTCCGAGTTTGCCGCTCATAATCGGATAGTGCTTTATACCCCTGGCCAGAGCGGCCATAATAAAATCATTGAAGGATATCTTGGCTGGTGCGGTTTTGTTCATCTTGTCACGCAGGTCCGACAAGTCGGTTACATCCACACGAATATTTAAATAGAAGCAGGGGATCTGCTGTTTGGACTGAAGCATTTTGTCGGCAACGATTTTTTGCCAGCGTGACAGCGGAATCTTCTTGCCCGGTTCAACCGCGGTTTCGGTCTGACTAACCGCTTCTTTGGGCATATCCTCAATTGGGCGTAAAGAGCCGGTTGCCGGACGAACTTTTGATAAAACGTCTGCATTCAGTTCAGGGGACTTTGTTTCAGCTTTGGGGGCGGCAGTGGTCTCCATCGAGGTCGAATTCAGGCATGCCTTAAATTCGGATTTGAGGGAAGCGAGCATATCCGCAGGAATGGGTTCATTTTCCTGCCCGATGATGAACAGCGGGGTTTTGATGGGCAGGCACTGATTCTCGGCACAAAAGATATGACGGATTTTGCCGGAGGTTGGCGATTCCAGCTCAACCGTAGCTTTGTCGGTTTCCAGGTCGCAAAGGATTTGTCCCTTGACGACAGAGTGATTGAGTCCAACTTTCAGGCTTGCTATCGTGGCCTGTTTCATTGCCTTGCCGAACTGAGGCAGTCTAACTTCCTGTGACATACGATCTCCAAAAACAATTTGCAAAATGAGAGTATAGTCCGATTCCGGCGGGTTTGCAACTGTTTTTTGACGACAGGAAAAGTCTTTTACTGCTGGGCAAAATTGAGCAATTGTCCGGCTATCTTGTCCAGCGGCATAATCAGCTCGGCGGCCCCTTTGGCGATGGCTTCTTTGGGCATTCCGAAAACCACGCAGGTTTCTTCATCCTGAGCGATGGTGTGAGCGCCGTTTTGGCGCATAGCGAGCATGCCCATTGCGCCGTCATTGCCCATACCGGTCAGGATCGCGCCAACGGCGTTGGGGCCCGCATATTTGGCCACGGAGTTAAAGAGTACTTCCACGCTGGGTTTCTGGTGGCAGACGGCCGGGCCATCCTTGATGTTAACGTGATACATCGCTCCCGAACGCTGGAGGATCATATGGTATCCGCCGGGGGCGATCAGGACCTGGCCAGGAATGACACGGTCGCCGTTTTCGGCTTCCTTGACTCGGACGGCACATTCGGAATTAAGCCGTTCGGCGAACGATTTGGTGAATTGTGCAGGCATATGCTGAACGACTACAACGCCCGGCGAAGTCGCAGGCAGTTGAGTTAAGACGGCGGTTAAAGCCTGAACGCCGCCGGTGGATGCTCCGATGGCCAGAATTTTCTGGGTGGTTTCGACCATGTGGGTTGCTGTCGAGACTTTTTCAACCTTGGCGGCTACCGGATTGACGGTGGCCGGGCGGATGGCTTTGCAGCTGATTGAACTGATAATTTCATACAGGTGCTTACAGGCGTCACCGACACTGTAGGACGGTCCCGGTTTGGCAACGACTTCAACCGCCCCGGCAGTCAGCGCCTCAATGGCAGTCTTGCTGCCTTTGGGCGTTAGGGAGCTGAAAATAATCACCGGCATCGGTTTGTGCTGCATTATCTTTTTAAGGAAAGTTATGCCGTCCATGCGAGGCATTTCAACATCGAGAATCAGCACGTCCGGCTCAAGTGTGACGATTTTATCCCGTGCGATGTACGGGTCGGGGGCGGTTCCAATGATTTCAATGCCTTCCATTGCGGCAAGCTGTTTGCTTAAAATCTGACGGACGATAGCGGAATCATCGACGATTAAGACCCGGTTGGTTTTAATTGCGACTGTCATGGTTATATTACCTTTTCAATCCCATTAAATTTAACAGATACAGTGCCGGTGGCGATATCCAGATACATATTGCGTGGCACGTTGCCGCCGACATCCTGGCCTTTGATCATCAGGCCGTATTGCCAAAGCACTTTACGGGCGGACAGGAAGTTGCGGTTGCCGATTTCAAAGCCCTTCGGTCCGTTGTCCATGGCCGCTCCGCCGGCGAGTTTGACGATAAATCGTCTCTTTTCAGCTCCGGCCTTGGTCATGTGGTCAATCAGCAGCTTCATCCCGGTATCGGCAAACATAAACGGATCGCGCTGCGCCCGTGCCGGGTCCATGGTTGAAGTCGGGAGCTGGTAGTGTATCATTCCGCCTATCCGAACAACCGGATCATATAATGTTGCGGCGATGCAGGAACCGAGTGAGTAGGTTACCAGCATGCTGTCCGGATCATTGGACATCTGGGCATCAGAAACCGAAACAATAATATTGCGTGAGACGGTTGGCATCCCGTTAATCCTTTCGATAGATAGTTGGCTGGACATAACGGAATTTGTGTGAAATGCCGGTTAGCGATTCAGAATGTCCGGTAAAGAGATAGCCGCCGCGATCCAGGACCTCCCAATAGCGGCTGACCAGCCGCTGCTGGGTGGGCTTATCAAAATAAATCATTACGTTGCGGCAAAAGATAAAATCCAACGGGCCTTTGAAGGGGAACGGCTCCATCAGATTCAGGTACTTAAAGACGATGACCTTTTTAAGCATAGGGCCGACCTGGTAGAGTGTCCGTCCATTTTGACGAACCTGCGTCAGATAGCGGGTTTTGAGCGATTGCGGCACCGGCTCAACGCGCTGATCATCATAGAGTCCCTGATGTGCCCACTCCAGTACCCGGCTGGAGATATCGGTTGCCAGGATCTTGATATCCCACATGGGCTCCTGCTTGAGCGACTCCAGAAGGGTAATAGCAAGGGTGTAAGGTTCCTCGCCGGTCGAGCACCCTGCGCTCCAGCAGCGAATTTTGGAGCATTTTTCTCTTTTGCGGGCAATAATCTCAGGAATCAAACGATTGGATAAGAAGTCAAAGTGCTGTGATTCCCGGAAAAACGAAGTCAAGTTTGTACTGATGGCATCCGTCAGCTCAGTCATCATTTTGTCGGAGCTGTCGGCTTCGACGAGATTTAAATACTCATCAAATGAGGTCGTGTTGTATTTTCGTATCAATTTGGCAAGACGTGAACGAACCAGTTCCTTTTTGCCGTCATGCAGATCTATTCCGCAATGGCCATAAACCAGCTGACTGATGCGTTCGAATTCCTGGTCTGTCAAAACCAGACTATCTTGTAATATGGTTAATCCTATCATTGCCGGACCTCTTAAGATATTGACGATTGAGCCAGATTAATCAATCCCGGAATGTCCAAGATCAGGCTGACTTGTCCATCGCCCATGACCGCACCTCCGGAGACACCTTTGACATTTCCCAGACCGCTTATGCTCTTGATGACGACCTGCTGCTGACCGAGCAATTCATCAACCTGCAGACACGCCTTGCGGCAGCCTTCTTCGACAACCACCAGAAGTCCTTGTGTCGGATCTTTCACGGCATTTTCGGCCTTGAAGATCTTATGGAGAGGAACCAGAGGCATCAAATCTTCACGGATTCTGACCATTTGTGCGCGGTTTTGAACCGTTGAAATCTGTTCGGCGGAAGGCCTGATACTGTGGACAATCGAGTTGATCGGAATAATGTACCGCTGCTGACCGAGGGTGACAATCTGGCCGTCGATAATCGCCAGTGTCAGCGGCAGACGCAGCAGGAATGTCGTTCCTTTGTCAATTGTCGTGCGAATGTCGATTTTGCCGCCGATAGACTCGATGTTTTTTCGGACCACGTCCATCCCGACTCCGCGCCCGGAAACATCCGTAATTTTATCTGCGGTTGAAAAGCCAGGCATAAATATCATTTTATTTATTTCATCATCCGAGGGTTCCTGCCCTTTGGCCAGGAGGCCCCGTTCGATGGCTTTTTTCAGGATTTTTTCGCGATTCAAGCCGCGGCCGTCATCGGTAATCTCGATGATGATAGAGCCTGCCTGGTGATAAGCGCGAAGGCCGATATGGCCGGTCGGATTTTTGCCTTTGGCTTTGCGTTCTTCGGCGGTTTCAACGCCGTGATCGACGGAATTCCGCATCATATGAATCAGCGGATCCGTGATTTTGTCAACGATGGTGCGATCCAGTTCGGTTTCTTCACCGCTGCTGACAAAGTCGATGGATTTGCCGGCCTTGTGAGATAAATCGCGTACCAGTCGTGTCATTTTCTGAAATACGCCCTGGACGGTGACCATCCGCATGGACATCGACAGTTCCTGGAGCTGGCGAACGATTTTATTCTGATGGGCGACTTTGCGATACAAATTGCTGTCGGCGCTGCAGCTGTTAACCACTTCTTCGGCAATCATCAATTGCGCTACAGCCAGTTCGCCGGTCATATTAATCAGGTCATCCAGACGTGTGGTGCTGACTTTGATTTTTTCATCCGATGTCTTTGCGGCCGCTGAGGTTGTCGAAACCGGCTCTTTTTCCTGATTGAGCAAATTGTCTAATTTGTGATCTTCGGTCTCGTTGAGCTTTTCAGTGTCTTTGGGGGCGGCCTTGGGTTGTTCGGTCTGGGCCGCGACTGTTCCATCGGCGCACTGATGAAGCCGTGTTATCAGTGCATCAACGCCGGCCGGAGTCTTATAAGGACTGTTGTTATTGCCGGCCTTTTCCATCTCGGAAAGCATGGTTTTGAGCATATCCAGTGAGGCAAAAGTTACGTCGCTGTATGCGCCGACCAGTTTGAGCTGCTCTTTTCGAGCCATATCCAGCAGATTTTCCGCGGCATGAGCCAGCTTGTTGGCGTCGGCCAAATTCAGAAAGCCGGACATTCCCTTGATGGTATGAAAGGAACGGAAAATACGATTCAGGGTTTCGGCGTCTGCCGGGTTATTTTCCAGGTCCAGCAGACCTGCTTCAGCGGTTTCAAGATGTTCTTTGGATTCAGTAATAAAGTCGATAATCAGCGGCAGGTCGTCTTCTGAAAATGTCATGGAAATTGCGACGGTGGCTGCATCGGCAGCAGCGGCCGGAACGGCTGATGCGGCGGCGGCATTATCAATCTGGCCGATGAGATTCTGCAGTTCGCCGATCATGGTATTAAGCTCTTCCAGACAGCCTGCGGCGTTCTGAGTCTGCTGCGTTATGACCTCCCCAAAGGTTTTGACGGCATCGTCACTGAGATTTTTGATCTGGTTAAGGATCTCTGGACAACCTGCTGACGTTTTATCGATTGTAATCTTGATGTCATTTAGGAGCGTTTGAAATTG
>JBHJNC010000301.1:0-13612 GCA_048497675.1 Gimesia maris | reverse complement strand
GTGCCGAATGCCGTGGGCGGCATGAATTTTATCCGAAGCTGGAAGCTTCGGCTACTTTGGGCAAACACAGGTTCGCTCCTCCGGTATAAAAAAATTTATCAGGCGCGGGCGGCGATGGCGGCGATAATGTCTTGCATTGTTTTTTTTTGCAAGGCCGTCGGGCAACGAGGAAATCGCCTGATTTGCCTTGTCGGCACAGGAATGGGCAAAGGCGCGGGCGTAATCCAGCGAGCCGCTTTCTGTAAGCGCTGCCTTCAGCTGCTGTGCATTGAAGCCGGTTAAACGCTGGATGAGTTCTTCGGGGTTTTGCGTTTTTCTGCTGTGGAGATAATGAATGACGGGCAAGGTCAGTTTCTGCTGCATAAAATCAGTACCGAGTGTCTTGCCGACTTTCTGATCGTCACCGGCAATATCCAGAATATCGTCGGTGATTTGGAATATCATTCCCACCTGCCGGCCGTATGTCTCAACCGCCTGCTGAACCGCATCGGAGGCCCCTGACGCAAGGGCACCAAGACGACAGCTTGCCGCAAAGAGGCTGGCGGTTTTGGCTTCGATAATCTCCAGATAATCTTCCTCATTGAGCGTCCAGTCGCCCTGCCGCATATTCTGCAGCAGCTCGCCCTGGCAGATTTTCTCGGCAGTACTACAGAGGATTCTACCGGCATCGGGGAGATTGATCCTCGCCCCGGCCAGAAAAGCCCTGCTGAGCAAAAAATCCCCCAGCAAAATCGCCGCCTTATTGCCCCACAGACTATTGACGGTCTGGCGGCTGCGGCGGGTTTTGGCCTGGTCGATGACATCATCATGCAGCAGTGTGGCGGTATGAATAAGCTCAACCATCATCGCCAGTTCGATATGCTCATCACGCAAAGTTCCGGTAAGCTGTGCGCTGAGCAGCAGAACCGCCGGTCGAAACAGCTTGCCTTCTCCTGCGCCGATGGATTCTATTTGCTGGTTGATGCCAACAAATCGGGTGGCCAACAGTTCGACCATTCGACCCCGAACCTGCTTGAGTTGCCCGGCAACCGGGGCAAATAAATCCGACACAGCAGCATTACCTCGGCCAAGCTGATCCTTGTCGGCTTTAGGCATGGGCATATTCGAAGAATTTTTTGCGAAGGTGTCTGGTTGTCGTTCCGGGTGTACCATTGCCGATCACACGGCCGTCGATTTCGACAACACCGATGACTTCGGCAGCGGTGCCGGTCAGGAAAAGCTCATCGGCGACATACAGGTCAAAGCGTGTGAGGTTCTTTTCGACAACGGGGATATTTTCCTGCCGGGCCAGACGAATCACAACCTGACGAGTGATACCATCAAGAGAGCCAGCCTGCGTGGGCGGCGTGTATATCGTTCCGTTTTTCACGATAAAGACATTGTCGCCGCTGGCTTCGGCAACGTAGCCTTCGTTATTGTACATAATCGCTTCGCCGGCACCGGCATCGATGGCCTCGATCTTGGCCATAATGTTGTTGAGATAATTGAGGCTCTTAACCTGCGGAGGCAGGGTCAGAGGGTGGTTGCGCATCGTCGAGACGCTGACAACCTTAAGCCCCTTTTCGTAGAGTTCCTCTTTATAAAGCTGGATTTTGCCCGCAATGATAATAACGGTCGCCCGCTTGCAGAGGAAGGGGTTAAGACCCAAATCGCCGACGCCGCGGGTAACGACCAGACGGATGTAGCCATCGGTCAGGTGGTTGGCCTGAATCGTCTGGTAGAGGGCATCTTTCATCTCGTCCCAGGTCATCGGGATTTCCATACGGATGACCCTGGCGGATTCCCAGAGCCGCTTGAGGTGGGCGTCGAGTTCGAAGATTTTGCCGCTATAGACCCGAATCCCTTCAAAAACGCCGTCACCATAGAGGAGTCCGTGGTCGAAAACCGACACTTTCGCATCTTCTTTATTCACAAGTCCGTGATCTAACCATATTTTCATTCAAAAACCTTTCTATGCGCGATTGCGGCGGCTTAGACCACCTTGCCATCGGACAGGCGGATAACCCGTCCAGCCTGGTGAGCAATTCGGTCGTCGTGAGTAACCATTAGAATCGTCTGACCCTGCTGGTTGAGCTCTTTCAAGACCTCTAATATACCATTTCCTGTTTTGGAGTCAAGATTTCCGGTCGGCTCGTCGGCCAAAAGAAGCTTGGGATTGTTGATTAGGGCTCTTGCGATGGCCGCCCGCTGGCGTTCGCCGCCGGAAAGCTCATAAGGTTTGTGGGTTAATCGCTCTTTAAGACCCATTCTATCCAGTAATGCGATGGCTTTGTTTCGTTTTTCCTTTTTTTGGACCTGCCAGGCGATGGGGCCGGCGGCAATCATCGCCGGGAGCAGGACGTTTTCGAGGACGGATAATTCATCTAAAAGATGATAAAATTGAAAGACAAAGCCCACATTTAGATTACGGAATTGATTCAAACGGGCGTTTGACATCTGGTCGAGCCGAAGGCCTTCGAATTCTACCTTTCCTGTGTCCGGTTTATCGAGGGCGCCGAGGATATGCAGGAGGGTGCTTTTGCCGGAGCCGGAGGCGCCGACGATGACGGCAAACTCACCTGCGGTAAGGCTCAAACCGACGCCGCGGAGAACGGTTAGGGTTTGCTTGCCCATTTTATAGGCTTTTTTGATGTCGTTTGCTTGTAATATCTGCATCGCTAACCTTTATTAAAGTTGACTGACTTGCAGGACGCGGACTGGGGATTTTATCGCGGCCTGAATGCTGGGGACAATCGCACCCAACAGACATGCAGCAACCGCACAGCCGGCAACCACCGCCAGGAGCGGCCATTCGATAGCGTTGGGAATCTGGTCGATGGCGTAGATGCCGCGATCCCAGATGCGCCAGCCATAGTGATCATAGAGCCAGTTTTCCATGGCGTTAATTTTCCACAAAAAGAGACTGCCGGCCGTTATTCCGATGAGTGAACCAATCAGACCGACAATAGCTGCAAAACCCAGAAAGACCGCAGCGACGGAAAGCGTAGGCATGCCGACGCTTTTGAGAACGCCGAGGTCGCGGGTTTTGTGGCCGATGATCATATAGAAAACAACAAAGATGATAAAGATGGTTACAATGCCCAGCATCAGGAAAAGCAGCGTGAGCATCAGCTGTTCTTTTTCCATCGGGCCAATAAATTCGCGGCGGTTTTGCTGCCAAGTTTGGACTGACACTGCGGCAAGCAAGCCAGCGTGGGGCTGGCCGGCGAGTGATTTGACATAGGACTGCCAAAGGCTGCGGACTTTCTCGGTGCCGGCATCGACGGAGAGACCTTCGGCAAAACGAATGTGAATCGCGCTGGAGCGGACAACGGGGGCATCCATCCCGCTAAGCAGGCGGGCCTGTTCGAGCGGCAGGTAAATTAATCCGCCATCGGGGGCAACCAGTCCGGTATGGCTGTGGTCGGAATAGGCAAACGTCTTGGTGCTGACGACATCCACGCCGGCGCGGGCAAGACCGCCTTTGGGGGATAACGGGAAACCGCTGATGTTAAAACGCAGCAAGGGGGGGCGCTCAAGCTGGTCATATTGTCCGGTGTCCATGCGGTAGAGTACTAAATCGATACCGGGCACGCAGCCGTCAACCTGCTGGAGATAGGGAGCAACAAAAACATCCTTGGGATTGTCTTTATGAAACCACAACGCGGAGGCAAATCCGGTTACCTGACTATGTTTGACCGGATCGATGCCCATGTATTCGATGCCTAAATCCGAGGGATAAATGCGGGATGTTGCCAGCCCTGTGCCCTGGACGGTTTCTGAGACAGCGGCAACAAACGGCTGACTTTCGAGCTGGGCGATAAAGTCTTTGGCGTAAGGGAAACCCGTCAGCGAAGAGGTACTAATCACACAATCGCCGACAAAACGATGATTTTTATCCTTAAAATCCTGGACCAGGCCGTTCATCACACTCATCACGACCACAACAATAAACACACAAAGCGCAACGGCGGCGACCGCCAGAATGCTGATTCGGCGGTGCCAGAAATAACGCCAGGATAGTTTAAGGCCAATCATTATAAAGTTCTTAGTTCTTGGTTCGTAGTTCGGAGTAAAAGCGGAACCATAGATTATTCATATCGTAATATTTTTACGGGGCGGATTCGGGCGGCGGCAACGGCTGGAATTAAGGCGCCGATGGCCGCGGCAACCAAAGCTGCGATACAAATCCACATCGCCCATTCCCAATTCATCTGGTTGGGCATACGGCTGAACATATAGGTACTGGCCTTCCACAGTTTAATGCCGGTCAGCGCCGCGATGCCTTTCTCGACCGATTCAATATGATACGTTATCAGCCAGCCGAGACCTGCACCCAGCACAGCGCCAACGACGCCGTTGACAAATCCGAACAGCAAAAATAAGCCTGCGACAGAAAAACTCGACGCCCCGCAGCTTTTGACGACGGCGATATCTTTCTGCTTGGTCATCACTATCAGATAGAAAATGCAGAATACCAGCAGCACCACACCAAAGCTGACAATGCCGAAAATCAGCATCAGCATATTGAGCTGTTTATAATACTCAGCAATCATCCGGGCCTGCATTTTTCGGCTGGAGTCGACCATCGCCACTTTGGCCCAGTCGAGGTCTTTTTCGATAAATTCCCGCAGAACGCCGTTGACCATCGTTATCGCTGTATCTTCGTCGGCGCCGGGCTTAAGCTTAATCTGCATGGTATCGGCACAGTTTTTCCTGTCGGGATAAAGCAGCGCGCCAAGCACATCAATCGGGACATACACGCAATTCTGATCAAACTTGTAGACGCCGGTCTGGACGATGTCGGTGATGGTAAAACGCAGCACCTTGCGGGCAAATCGGGGTGCGGCGGCATCGGGTGTTTCTGTGTCGGATGTTTTCTTTTCGGCCAGCGAGCCGGTAGTCAGAGCCGCTTTTTGGCCGATGAATGCCTCGACGGACTGCATATTGTAGCTGTCGGTTAATTCGTCCGGACTGGCAACCAGGCCAATGCCCACAAAACCGCCGATCGCTTCAGGCGAGGATTCTTCGGGCAGGGCAAAGGAAATCCTGTCGTCCGGGAAGTCATTCTGACGGACCAGAGCCTGCCTGAGCGGCGAAACCCGCAAGCGGCTTTTCAGGTCGATACCGAGTACCTGGGCGGACGAACCTGGCCGGGGCCGGTCAGCAGCAGACCATTGCCGCCAAGCACGGCGGTGGCGGCCTGGACGGAAGGGATTTGCTCTAATCGCTGCTGAAGCTCGGAATAATTTTCGATTTTGTAACTGGCCGGCAGCGTCAGGACGATGTCACCAAGATAATCGCCAACGCTATTTTCCACCGCGGCGATAAACCCGGTAAAGAGGCTGGCGACGGTAATGAGCAATGCGCAGCAAAGCGTTACTGCCGCGATGCTGAGCATCACAATCCGTTTGCGGCTAAGGTAACGCAGACATAGAAATAAGCTCCATTGCTTCATCGTAATTTCTTTTTAAAAGAAAAACGTTCCACTTTAAAAAAATAAAATATCAGAAATTAAAGCGTAAAATGACAAATCAAAATTCAAAATGAATTCACTTTGGGCCAACTTGCAAGACCCGCATTTTTATCTTTACATTGTCATTTTGCACTTTGCATTTTGATTTTTAACTTTGTTCTTTCACTTCGGGCTTTAGCAGCGGGAAAAGAATGACATCGCGGATGCTGGTTGAACCCGTCAGGAGCATGACCAGCCGGTCAATACCAATACCCAATCCACCCGCCGGCGGCATTCCGTATTTCAAGGCGTTAATAAAGTCTTCGTCCATTTTGGCCATTGACTCTTCGGCACTGAGACCTTTGAGCTGCTGGCGGAAATTGGCTTCCTGCACATCGGGGTCATTGAGTTCCGTATAGGCATTGGCAACTTCCATGGCGGCGATGTACAACTCGAACCGTTCCGCGTAGCGCGGGTCTTTTTTGCTCTGCTTGGTCAGCGGGCAGATTGCGGCAGGATAATCGATGACAAACGTCGGGTTAATCAGTGTTTGCTCGACGGTCAACTCAAAGACGTCGTTAATCACCACCGCATCGTCTTTGTCGGCTTCGTGAATGCCCAGCTGGTTTGCCTTTTGACGGACGGCAGTCATGTCGTTAATGTCACAGCCGGCGCATTCCTTGAGCAATTCGGCATAGGTCGCCCGCCGCCAGGGACGAGCATAGTTTACTTTCATTTCCCCGAACGCCAGCTCCCAGCCAGCGCCCTGTTTTTCGACCAGCGAGGTAATCAATTCTTCGCTAAGGTCCATCATCACTTCATAATCGGCACAGGACTGATACAGCTCCATCATCGTAAATTCGGGATTGTGCCGGGTACTGAGGCCCTCGTTGCGGAAATTGCGGTTGATTTCGAAAACTTTCTCCATACCGCCAACCAGCAGCCGTTTGAGGAACAGTTCCGGGGCGATACGCATATACAGGTCGATATCCAGCGCATTGTGATGAGTCACAAACGGCCGTGCCGCCGCCCCGCCGGCGATGGCCTGCATCATCGGGGTTTCCACTTCGATAAAACCTTTGGCCTGCAGGAACGATCGTATCGAGGCGACAATGGAACTGCGTTTGAGGAAACAGTCCATCACTTCCGGATTGGCCCACATATCGACATAGCGATGGCGATAGCGGATATCGGGGTCGGAAAGCCCATGAAACTTCTCCGGAGGAGTCATCAGGGATTTGGACAGGATTTCTATCTTTTCGACCCAGATGGTGATTTCGCCGGTTTTGGTTTTGCCAAGCTGACCTTCGGCCCAGAGCAAATCGCCCAGGTCAAACAGCTTCACAAAATCCCATTTGTCCGCCAAAAGCTGTTTGCTAAGTCCCAGCTGAATCGCCCCGCTCGAATCGCGGACTGTCAGAAAAATCAGCTTGCCGATATCGCGCAGCAGCACGATTCGGCCGGCACAGGCGGTTTTGCGGCCTTCTTCGAATTGTGCTTTGATGGTATTTGCCAGTTCAAACGGCGGCATTTTCTGACCATAGGGATCAATACCCATCTGGCGGATTTTATCGCGTTTTTCACGACGCTGCTGTTCCAGCTTATTGGTTACGACTTCAGACAACTTCTGTTTCCTTTCAATTGGTTATCGGATTGGGGCAAGGCCCGCGAATCGGAGTTTTCTTATTTCAATTTTATGACAATCGTATTGGGGTCTGTCGGCAGCTGCAATTCCCTGCCGGCTTCAATCAGCTTGCTCTGGAGAACCAGAAGTCCCACCGCAAGCTGCGGGTCGGAATCCAGAGTTTGGGCCAGTGTTCCGTGTTTATTGGTCATATCATTCGGATCATGATCCGCCTGGACCAGCACATCATTATCCCGCTGCCGTTCCATCATATCTTTCATTTCAGCAGAGTTGATCTCGACCTCGATATCCGGAGCAATTCCCCAATCCTTGCGTCCGAGTTTTTCCATCTGGTAGCGGTTTTTAACCTGCTGATCGCTGGGCAGATGATAATACGCAACGGTAAATTTCATCTGCGAACCGCCGCCGGAATAGCCGGAAACCACCTGCACACTGCCTTTGCCGTAACTGCGCTGGCCGACTAAAATAGCACGCTGATGCTTCGGATCCTGCAGAGCCCCGGAAACAATTTCTGAGGCACTGGCGGAAGCTTCGTTAATCAAGATGACCAGAGGGTAATCCGGATGCGTACCTTTGGCATGAGCAATTTCATACGTGGAAAAACCCTGCCGGGGGGTGCTTTTAACGATAACTCCTTCTTTGACAAACAAATCAACCACCTCAGCTGCGCTCTGGAGGTAGCCGCCGGGGTTAAACCGCAGGTCCAGAATCAAACCGTTCAGGCCTCCATTTTCTTCAAGTTTTTTGAGCGTAGCATCCAAATCCGGGCCGCTGGTTTCAGTAAATGTCGTCAGGCGGATATAACCGATACGATTAGCTGGGTCAACCATCCAATCCCACTGGCTATCGGTTCCTCGCTGCCAGCCGCGAAGGGGCTGAACCACGATTTTATCCCGAACAATCGTCACATCCCACACCTTGCTGGTCACCGGACGTCGAATCGTCAGATTCACTTTGGTGCCTTTGGGACCGGTAATTTTTTCCACCGCACAAAAGATGGACATTTTTTCGGTTGACTCGCCGTTGACGGCAATGATTTCATCTTCGGCATCCAGCCCGGCCCGGTATGCAGGCGTATCCGGCAACAAGCTGCCGATCTTGATGGCTTTGGCGCTTTTGGAGATTTCCACACCAATTCCGGAGAACTGCTGGGTCATATTCTTTTCAAAATCCTTGACATTCCACGGCCAGATAATATTAGTGAACGGATCGAGCGCCGATAATGCCGCTTCGGCAAAATGAGCAATCATCACTTCTTTGGGAAGCTGGAGTGTCGTATCATTCAGTATCAATATATCATTAAACAGCTGCACCATTTCCTGGAGGCTGAATTCTTTGTTGTTTGGATCGGTGACAGCCTGCTGCACCGCATCGAGAGCGGCAAACCACTGATCCTGCATATTCGGATCTGTCCGCCAGGCAAGTTCTTCCTTGCTGTCAATCACCACCCGACACAGCAGACGGCAGCGTTCAATCGCCTTTTGACATAATTCCCGATACTCAATCGGGTGGACATACTGATTATCCAGTGCATGCAAGGCACGAATGAACATCACCGGCTCAATGCCCTGATACCGTTCAATCGCGGTTTCCCCGCAGTCGCTCTTTTTCAAAGACAACTCGATTGAGGCCATATCCGTCAACTGTTCGGCCTTGTCTTTATAAACCTTATCCTCTTCATAGAGCAAGACCATCCAGTAATAATAATGCGTATAAGCATCGACCCACTTGCCGTCTTTTTCATACATCTCGGCTTTTTGCCGGGCCTCCGTCATCGCACGCTGAACGAAGGGGTCGGCAAGGACAGCTTCTTTTTTATCATCATCAGAATATTCACGGGCCCGAACAACTGCTGCAAACAAAGTATCTATTTGATTCGGTTCGAACGCGGCGTCTTTAACTTCCTCACGAATTTTTTCAATTTCTTTGATTTGTTCTTCAAGAGCCGTCTGGCGTTTTTGTGTCCGTTTTTTCTCGAGTTCATTATACCGCAGCAAAACATTCGAAAACTGAGCAACGCGGGAATCGGCAGGATCCAGAGACTGGCAAACGCGCCCGGCCCCGGCAAAATCACCGGCCAGAATTCTGTCCAGTACCGCTTCAACCGGGACTGCCGTTGTATTGGCGTCGATTGCCACAGCAACTTGCGGAGCAACGATGAGCTGGTTCGGACTGTTGGGTTCGGCAGATTGGAGGGGTTTATTTGATGATTCGGATGATTCCGGCTGAGGCTTATCCGAGGTCGGATCACAGCCCGGCAAGGCAAAAACCGTCACGGCCAAAGACAGCCAAAACAACCCCAGGATCAGAGTTTTTCGCAACTGAAAATTCGCAATTAACGCGTTCATAATCACCTTATCTGACTGCAATGCGGCAGGACAGCCTTAGGCCGCCCTGCCGCGATTGAGTATGCTTACTGTTCCGCAAACGCGGATTTTATATTCAATTTACAGGCATTCCGCAGCTTTGCCGGCGCAGCCCAGAACACGGAGTTTGTGCTTAACCATCTGCCTGATCGCCTCACGTCCAGGCGCCAGATACTTGCGCGGATCGAATTCGCCGGGTTTTTCGGCAAAGACCTGACGGATTTTCGCAGTCAGCGCCATACGCAGGTCGGTGTCAATATTCACCTTGCAGACGGCCATCTTGCCGGCTTTGGTGATTGCCTCTTCGGGCACACCCATCGCATCGGGCATCTTGCCGCCGTACTTGTTGATCAGGTCCTTAAATTCCGGCAGAACCGAGCTGGAGCCATGCATCACCAGCGGGAAGCCCGGCAGACGTTTCTGAATCTTTTCGACGACATCAAACGCCAGCATCGGGGCGGTCTTGAATTTGTATGCGCCGTGGCTGGTACCAATGGCCAC
The DNA here is from genome assembly GCA_048497675.1 of Gimesia maris. GTDB lineage: Bacteria > Planctomycetota > Phycisphaerae > Sedimentisphaerales > Anaerohalosphaeraceae > Anaeroglomus. The sequence goes on along the minus strand of JBHJNC010000301.1, from coordinate 3,666 downwards.
TGCCAGTGAATCGCAGCCGGTGCGTTTGACGAAATCTTCGGCCTGGGCCGGATCGGTCAAATGAGCCATCACGTCGTCCACGCCGGCAACATGCTCTTCGATACCGCCAAGCTGACCGAGTTCGGCTTCGACAACCACGCCGCGTTTGTGAGCATAGTCAACCACTTCCTTGGTCAATTTGACGTTTTCTTCATAAGGATGGTGCGAGGCATCAATCATCACGGATGTATACCCGTCATCGACGCACTGTTTGCAGATTTCAAATGTATCGCCATGGTCTAAGTGCATGCAAATCGGGATTTCCGGATTCTCTTTAACGGCCACATCGATAATCGCTCGCAGATAGCTCATCTTGGCATAATCGCGGGCGCCTTTGCTGATCTGCAGAATCAGCGGGGCCTTTTCTTCCTTGACGGCTTCGACGATGCCCTGCGTGATTTCCATATTGTTGACGTTAAACGCCCCGATGGCATACCCGTTTTTGTACGCCATTTCAAACATTTTTTTGGTTGTTACCAACGGCATAAAATCTCCTGTAATTAAAGGTTAATATTTTTCATTTTATCTTTATCCCGCAATCGCGGCCTAATCATCTGCACAATTACTGCATTGTTCTGGTCCCGACCAGTCCGGTATAACGACGCGATCCCAGGGCCAATTCCTTGACACCCTGCGGCCAGACGCTGAACATCACACTGTCATTGTCGGTGGACTGATCCAGCGACAGTTCAAAAGCGTAAAACAGCCGGTGATACTGGCGAATAATTGCAAAATCATTTCGCACATTCTTGCCGAAATCAAAATTGTATTCCTGCGAATAACTGAGCCAGTATCTTGGGCTGACCTGATAGGTAACCGCGCCCACCACAGACTGTGAACCTTCTTCATGTATTCCGTCACTGGGAATATCAATAATCACAGGCCGCAGATACCGGCTTCCCAGATAATAACTCAAATCCGGATACACATAACGGGACAAGCCCGCATCAAACTGCTGAACAACGCCGCTTCGCGTATCATAATTCATATCGCTGAGAATCGACGTTGTATCGCTGACACGCCATTCAGTCTCACTGTTAATGGTATCGCGGGCCATGCCGTAATACTCATCGTGCCGGCGAAGGAAAACCGGTATCGACGGGTCATTATAGATAAAACTGGCCGGGCCGAACGTATTGGGGGACGGAATATCCTCATCCGCGGTGTGGGCCAGCCACGTCGAATCGACATCCCACCGCAGCCAGTCCACCGACCGCCGGTCTTCGCCTTCGCCCCGATGGGTCTGCCACCGCTGCGATAAGCCCGTATTGATTGTATCACGCTGCTTGATGCCTGCTTCAGTTTCCTCATAGGTAACCGCTTCGACATGGGGCGTTAAAATATGACGAATTCCGTCAATATCCCAGATACGGGACTGAACCGTCGGGTCTTCTTTCCAGAACATCGTCGACGCACGCATACCGCCTTCGCCGAGCAGCGCCGTATCATTTCTGCCGGCGTTGTTGCCGCTTAACGCCAAATCGTAACCATTCTGATCTTCGTAGGCATACGTCCCGGCGGCGAACGGCGCCATTTTGACGGTCCCGAGCATAAACGGCCAGGCAACTTCGTTGCGGGTATCGCCAAAGGTATAGAACCGCTCATTGCCCGGCGGAGGATTGCCGCCATTATACTGTTCATAATCATCGTCATACCGGTCCCGCAGACGGCTGATGCGGCTGTCGCTGTACCAGGTCAGCTGATGATCCCAGAATGACTCGCCCTTGCGGTGATACTCAATGGTCGGGAGTTCTTCAGTCATATTCTCGAAGTCGTTGATGCGGGTCTTGCCGAGAATCGTCAGAGCCCAGTTATCCCGCTGCTGTTTGAGATAAAGCAGAGTTTCCTGACCTTTGTCTGAATTGAACTCACTGCGATACATCGATTCCATAAAGTTGCGGTCCGAAATATAGCCCACCTCGACCGTTGCTTCCCAATCATCCGGCAGATACTCACGATGACGCAGACTAAATCGTCCGCGAACATCACGGTCCGGTTCCAGATTCTCACGGCTTGAGGTCCGTCCCAGATCATCTTCGCCGCGATCGTTCATAATGTAACTGATCATCTCTCCCCGCGAATCCGCATCTTCATATTCGGTCGAAACGCCGCCGCCGACACCCCGCTTGCTGTAATAATCGGCCGCCAGCCGGGTATCCATTCCTTCCGGTTCTTTCCAGCCAAGCATACGGAACAGCTTCCATTCGGTCTGAACAGACGTTCCGAAATCAGAATCGTTACCAACCGCAATGCGGCTGATCGGGATATCCGGACGGACAAACCGTGTTCGCAGCTTAGACAACCCAAACAGTTTGGTGTTGTAATATTTCATATTGACATCATACATCGAGCCTTCCCACTGCGAGGCCTCATCCTGCTTTTTTTCGGCTGCAGCGGCCTGGGCCTGGGTTCGCTCTATAGCCTCAGCACGCTGCTGAACAGACTCTTCTTTGACCAGGACCATTCGGGCGGCGTTGGCCGACAATTGCGGCAGATAAAATTCGCTGCTGGTCAGCGTAACCTGCTCGGCCTGGAACAGGGTATTGCTGACTTGACGCAGCCGCTCAGCCGACAGATAAATCGGCAGGCCTCGTCTTTCATCAAAGAAACGCATCTCGGCATTGACAATCACAGCTTGATTGTTTTGCAAATCAAAATAAATTTCGTCCGCTCGAATCGTCCGCCGTCCTTCGGTCATGACAATGTTGCCTTGCAGATAGACCGAGTCAGGACTGCCTTGTGCCAGATCGCGTCCTTTTTTACCCTCACGCGAGGTATCAAACTGATTCGGGTCAAAATACAATACCGCACTGTCCGCCTGAAATTCCAGTAATTGGTCGGCACTTTGCCGCTGCCATAAATAAAAACGGCCGGAAACTGTCGCAACCTGACGTCCGTCCGGCAACTTCTTCAACTCAATCGTCGGTTCCGGATCCCAAACCGCCGAAATATGGACCGGATATTTATAAACCACTTTTTTCGAATCGGTGCCCGCGGCAGGCTCGGTCATCACCGCAGACTGTGCGGCCGTATCGGCACTGACAATGGCAGGCGTACCAAGTTCCTCTAAAACCGACCGCGGAGCCCGGGGAACCAGAGCTCCTTGGCTGATACTTGGGCCTTCCACAATCTTGCTGGCTTTGTCGTTATACCGGATATACAGCTCCTGCTTTTGCAAAGTTTCGCAGTCAATTTCGCTCTGCTGATCAGTAGTTACCAGAACTTCGCCAGTCACAATAAAGCGAATAATTAAATCATCGCCGCCGTCAATAATTACGCGATCCAAACTGGTCGACTTGGCCTTTTTGCCTTGATGAAACTTAACATCATTCTCTAAATAGACTTGCGCGTGATAATAGGACTGCGAGCCCATTCCGGGAATATTGAATCCATAATTTTTGAGACGCACAACCGCATTCTTGCTTGACAGCTGATTGTCGCCAATGGACATCGAGAACCCATCTTCAAACAACAGCACATGCTCATCGGGAGCCATAGCCTGCCGACAGCTGGATACTTTCAAAGCACTCACATGGAGGTCTTGTCCGGCCAGTTGCTCTATAGAATCATATTGGCCAGCGGCGAAAATCCCGCTTACCAATGCTGTTATCACCAACAGTCCAGTCA
>JBHJNC010000300.1:0-3160 GCA_048497675.1 Gimesia maris | reverse complement strand
TTCGGCAGCCATATAACCTCAAAACGGCTTTGGCAGTATTTTGATCAGCATCGGCCTAATCGCTATATCGTTATCAAAGAAACCTCCGAGCGGTATGACCCGGCACATTATGTCACGGACCACCTGAAAACCGATATTGCTGATGTTTGTCAAAGAATCTCCGCACGGGTAACTGCGGTCGCGAGCAATGCTTTGGCGTGTTTTTTTCAAACCAAAGCGGCTGGGGCACAAGCGGTTATTGAGCAATGCATTCACGATGCCGAGTCGCTGACCGAGCCGTTTGTTTCCAGGGCGATTTCGGAAATGATTCCGCAATCGAGCGGGTTATTTTTGTCCAACAGTATGCCGATTCGCGATATGGATTTGTATGCAAAATCCGTCAGCAAGCCCATTCAGACAGGAACCAATCGCGGGGTCAGCGGCATCGATGGGATTTTGTCAACCGCGACAGGTTTTGCCGCAGGACTGCGAAAAATGCTTACGCTGGTCATTGGGGATATTGCGATGCTGCATGACCTTAACGCCTTGTCTTTGCTGGATAAAATAAAAGTGCCGGTTGTCATCGTGGTGATCAACAATCAGGGCGGCGGGATTTTTGACTTTCTGCCGATTTCACACAATACGGATATCTTTGAGCCGTATTTTGTTGCGCCGCATCAATTTCATTTCAAGGGTGCGTGCGATACTTTTAAGGTGCCGTATGTGATGGCCGACAACAAAGACGCTTTTGTTGAACAGTATCGTCAAGCGGCGGCCGGTGGCAAAACGACCCTGATTGAGGTGGTCACCGACAGGCACAGTAATCTGAAATTACGCAAACAAATCAAAACCCGGATTCTGCAGCTGTTGCAGCAGGTTCCTTAGGAGATGATATGAAGCCAATCGAATGGAAGCAGGTCAAGGCCTTCAAAGATATTAAATATGAATCGTTTGAGGGGATTGCGAAAATTACAATCAATCGGCCAAAGGTCCGAAATGCCTTTCGTCCGGAGACGGTTCGTGAAATGTCCGAGGCGTTTCGTGATGCCGAGCAGGACTCGGCGATTGGGGTTATTGTCTTAACCGGCGAGGGAAAAGAAGCATTCTGTTCCGGCGGCGACCAGAAAATCCGCGGCAATGCCGGCTACAAAGATGCCTTTGGACAGGAAAGCTTAAACGTGCTTGAATTTCAGCGGCAGATTCGCCATTGCCCCAAGCCCGTGATTGCAATGGTGGCAGGCTATGCCATCGGCGGCGGCCATGTGCTGCATTTGATGTGCGATTTAACGATTGCCGCAGACAACGCAATCTTCGGCCAGACCGGGCCGATTGTCGGCTCATTCGATGGCGGCTATGGCGCCAGCTATATGGCGCGGGTGATTGGTCAAAAGCGCGCACGGGAAATCTGGTACCTGTGCCGCAAATACAACGCCCAGCAGGCATTGCAGATGGGGCTGGTCAATACCGTTGTACCGTATGAACGGCTGGAGGCCGAAACCGTTCAGTGGTGCCGCGAAATTCTGGAAAAATCACCGGTGGCGATTCGCTGTTTGAAAGCGGCGCTGAATGCGGATTGTGATGGGCAGGCCGGCCTGCAGGAACTTGCCGGCTGTGCGACGATGCTGTTTTATCAGACGCCCGAAGCCCAGGAAGGCCGCAACGCCTTTGTGGAAAAACGAAAGCCCGATTTTTCAAAATTTCGCTAACCGCACAAATCAATCGTGTAATCAAGGTTTGTTATGTCCTTAAAAATCTGGATCCATGCCGCAAGACCCAAGACATTGCCGGCCGGAATAGCCCCGGTGCTGATTGGAACCGCGATGGCCTATGCAGAAGGGCGGTTTGATGCTGCGGTTTTTGCCGCGATTGTCTTTGCGGTGCTGATGATTCAGATCGGTACGAATTATGCCAATGATTATTACGATTTTATCAAAGGAGCCGACACTGAAAAACGGCAAGGTCCTGTCCGGGCCACGCAGGCAGGGCTGGTCTCAGCTGCCGCGATGAAGCGGGCGTTTATCGGCGTTTTTGGTCTGGCGATGGCCGCGGGATTGTATCTGGTGTGGAAGGGCGGGGTCCCGATTATCATTATTGGGCTGGCCTCGATAGCCTGCGGGATTCTCTATACCGCCGGACCTTTTCCGTTGGGATATCTCGGATTGGGTGAGGTGTTTGTGCTTGTCTTTTTCGGGCCGGTGGCGGTGGGGGGGACGTATTATCTTCAAACCGGACAGATCAATCTGCCGGTATTGCTGGCCGGGCTTTCGCCGGGACTGATCTCAGCGGCGCTGCTGACGATCAATAATATCCGGGATTATGCCACAGACAAAATCGCCAACAAAAAAACGCTGGTAGTCCGGCTCGGGGTTGGCTTTGGAAGGATCGAATACGATGTCTGCATTGCCGCTGCCTGTCTGATTCCAGTTATACTGTCAATTATGACGCGGTCGCATTATTTCTGCAATGCGGCTTTGCTGACGTGTGTGTTTGCATTTAAGCCCATCCGCACGCTGCATACCCGGCCGGACGCTGAGACGTTAAACCGGCTGCTGGCTCAGACCGGCAGGCTGGTGTTTATCTACAGTGTACTGTTTTCCATCGGGTGGGTGATATGAGAATTGTACACGCCGCTTTACAACGGTACCGTCTGCCTCTGGCTCGTCCTTTGACAACCGGCGGTACGGCCGACAGAGAGGGGTTTGTGCTGACCATCCAGACCGATACAGGTCTTGAAGGTTACGGGGAAATCGCGCCTTTGCCGGGACTGCACAAAGAAAGTCTATCGCAGGCGTTCGATCAAATTCTGATGTATCGGTCTTGTTTGCTGCACCGGGTTCTTGCCGTGGATATGCTGCAATTCGGCGGGCGATTTTTACCCGGCCTTCCGGAAACGCTTTTTCCTTCGGTCCGATTCGGCATGGAGATGGCCATTCTCGATGTGCTGCTGCAGTCCGGTTCGGTGTTGCCCGATAGGCCCGGCCGTGTGCCTGTAAATGCGATGCTTGCTCCTGAGCAAAAGAGCGTTTTAGCCTCTGTTGAACAGCTGCTTGGAGAGGGTTTTAAATGCATCAAGATGAAAGTGGCCCGACAGCCCCTTGACAAAGATATTCAAGAGGTAACCGCAGTGCTGTCTGCAATCCAAAATCGCGCGGCGCTTCGGCTGGATGCAAATCGGCGATGG
>JBHJNC010000299.1:0-2617 GCA_048497675.1 Gimesia maris | reverse complement strand
CCCCGAAAAACTCTTTACCGCCGTCGCAGAGGTCCTGGCCGTCATCTATCGCCTCAAAAATGCCAACGCCCGGTAAAACACTGCCCATTTTATAATTTCCAATATACATTTGGCAATCTGGGAGATATACTATAGCCAACCAATTAGATTGCTTCAGATCGGACAGATGAAAGAGTCAACAGAAACAACGCTTCCGGAAATCATACGGTTTCGGCTGGATGTGGTCTTTGCGACCGCGGCGATGACGGTCCTGGCCGGGCTGATGGTCCCGATGCCCCTGCGGGCACTGGACATCGCCTGGGTTTGCAGCGTCTGCCTGACTGCCGCCGTCATCCTGATCTGCACCGTTGCCAAAAGCTGCCATGACCTGCAGGGCTTCGGCGGACTGTTGGGAATCGTTTCTCTCCTGCGGCTTGGACTGATTGCCATCACCGTCCGAAAAATCCTCCAGCAGCAGACCGCCGGCGTTGTCGTCGAGATTCTGGGCAATACCGTCCTGCATACCGGCGTAATCACCGCCGCCATTTTAGGGACATTACTGGTCTTTATTGGCGGATGGGTGGTATTTCTGGCCGCCCGCCAAATCCGCCGCTCCGTGCGGGTCTATTCGGATGAAGTTCTCCCCATCAAACGCGCCGGCCTCCAGGCGGATATCAGTCTGCAAACCATCTCGCGCGAGCAGGCCCGTACCGTCCTTGAAAAAATCCGCTCAGAGATGCGGTTTTTCGGCGCAATCGGCTCAATCTCAGTCCTGATGCGATGCGAGGCAATCGCCGCGATGGTGATGATTGTCGTGGCGCTGGGCATCAAGGCCATGACCGATTTTATGGCCGCCGGATACAACCCCGAACTGATGCAATCGCTGGCCGCACAGACTGCGGGCCTGGCGATGATTGCCGTCCTGCCCGCTATCGCCTCGGGCTTTAGCTGCGTGGCGCTGCTGGGCAAAGACAGCCTCTGCCTGCAGTCCACGCCGCCGGAGACCGCCGACAACGGCAAAATCATTACCTTAACCGGCACCGCTGCCGAATCCGCCGGCCAGGTCGAGCTGCTCAACCCCGACTTCGCCCAAAAGGCGCAGGATGTTCAGCGCAGCAAAGAACAAATTGTCGATTTCGAACCGCCCAAGCCCAAAGAGCCCACCGTCCGTCGGCCCATGACCGCAATGTCATCCGAAACACCGGACGTCTATTATCGGCAATTGAACGACCTTGCGATGGATATCAACGTCGCCCCCGGCCAGGCGATTCTGTTAAGCTCCCTCAAAGAGGTCGCTCTCGGCGTGCAAACCGCCGTCAATACCGCCATCGGCCTTGCCGGCAAGGGCCACAAGACACTGCTGATTGACGCCGAACCGCAGCGCAGCGCCGTCGCGAAGGTCTTCGACCTCAATCGCGCTGCGACGATGACCAGTCCCCACAAGACGATCATCGAAAACCTGTATGTCTTTACCGCCGGCGACACCGAATCCACTGCCGCCAAACGCACCCTCGCCGCAATCGAACAATTGCATCCGAAGTTTGGAAAGATTGTCGTCTATGGGCCGGGGATGGCAAAGACCTTTGCAGAAAAAGCGGCAAACCGTATGCACTTACTGCTGTTCACCAAAACAGACAGCAGCCAAACCGCCGAGCTTCCGGAGGTCCTCACCCGCTGCCTGTCGGTTACACTTACTCCAATGATTTAGCTCATTCGTCCTATCGGCCCTATTTGACCTATTCTGAAATCTCAAATTTCAAATTCTTTCGTTATCGCACTCTGCCCACGCGGTTTTTTGTTTGGAGTCCAAGCTTCAGCTTGGTAAATCTCCATGCCGCAGACTTGTGGGTGGCTGTTGCGATTCTAACTTTCTCCTGTTTGGAGTACAAACTTCTTTGCCGCTTGCGGCAGTCCACTAAATTTTGCATTTTACCTTTTGATTTTTTAATTTTTTCATCGTGTGGCACCTTCAAGCCGCAGGCTTGTGGGTGCATAGAGCCGCCCCGCATTTTCATTCATGAAATTTTCCTCTTTTGAATTTCGTATTTGTTTCGGATTTCGTGCTTCGAATTTTTTACTTTTGATTTGCTATCGCTCTGCAGAAAACTTATTATTAAGAAGACCCCGAAGGGGTCGCAATATAATAGCCGGGGGTGTCAACCCCCGGGATGCGAGAACTAAAAACGTTTTCAAGCCCCAGCGGGGCGACACAATAATTGAGCTATTTTATAAGACATAAATTGACGATTGTGTCTTTTCAGAATGGACGAATACGATGAGAGGTCAGAATGGATTGAATAAAACCACATGGACACAGCCCGCTCTGCCGGCTCTTCCAAGAAAGATTTTCGTGAAAAACATAAAAAAATTAGTCTTGATAGGTTTAGTATTATATGTTCTTGCTTCTGTGGTCGCAGCATTGATAAGTAACTCTGAGGTTGTGATTAAAGCTATTTCTTTAGTAGGAGTGTTGATTCATTATTCTGTCGGCATAATTTTTCCATTTGCGTATGTTGTTGTAACAGGAAATTACCTGAAAGGTGTATGGTATTATTGGTCTATCGGGTGCCTTTCTCTTTTATTTTTCAGCATAGCTTTTCCCGCTATATTGATGGGTGTTAAACCCGAATCAAGCGAT
>JBHJNC010000298.1:0-12292 GCA_048497675.1 Gimesia maris | reverse complement strand
CTTGAGCCGTGCGGGTAAGCCGCTCAAAATCCGCCTTCGTATCGGAAGGTTCAATAATCACGTCCGGCAAAAACGTCAGCATCGCTTCATAGCTGATCGGCGGGTATTGATGCAGGGTTTTGCCCACCGCATTGACGCCGCCGCAGGCAAGAATCATATCGTTGATAAAGGTATCCACCCCCGCAACCCGCAGCGGCTCGCGCTGAATGACCCATAAGACTTTCGGCCTGGGTCTTTGCGCGAATTGAGCGGCGAATCTGTTTTGGATATCTTGAATCCGAGCTATTATCGCCTGGGCCTGCCGGGTTCTGCCCGTTGCCTGACCGAGAGCTTCGACACCCTGATACAACTCCGGAAAGGATTCGATATTCAGCGACAGCGTACGGCATCCGAGCCTCTGCAGACGGACCGCCATCGTTTTTTGCTGATCAAAGCCCATCGCAGCAACCAGCGTCGGAGTCGCTTTAATCACGGCTTCGACATCCGGCTGCCAGAAGGTTCCGACCTTGGGAAGCGATTGAGCCTCAAGGGGATAATTGCTGTCGGAGCTGACAGCGACGATTTCTTTGTCCAGACCCAATCCATACAAAATCTCCGTTAGATTGGGCGCCATTGAGACAATCCGCATCTGGTTCGGCTCGGCGGGAATCTGCATATGTGCAGTCTGGTCCTTGTGCAGCAGCCACACCGCACCCATCAAAGCAGCAACAATAATGGCAATAATACCGTTCTTCATTGTTTATGAACTAAAACCCTGTTCGCTTAAATTGTTTTTCTAAATCCGCCAGCGTAAAACTTAACACCGTCGGTCTGCCGTGCGGACAGCGGCAGGCTTCAGGATACGCCTGCCGGTCAGCCAGCAGCTGGTTGATTTCGGCATCGGTCAGCGTATTACCGGCCTTGACTGCCGCTACGCACGCGGCTCGCTCGAGAATATCCTGCAATAACTTATCCGGCTGACTGCTGTGTTCGCCGGAAACCAGCATATCCAAGACATCCCGCACAAACTGCGACGGGTCGGCTTTGTCCAGCATCTGCGGAAAGGATTGTACCGCAAGGGAGGCCGGACCGAAAGAACTGATTTCGATGCCGAGCCGTTCAAATAGCTCCGTATGCTGATCGAAAGCCTGCTCCTGGGCAGGTGTAACCTGCACGATAATCGGGGCAAGCAGCCGCTGGGAAGCCAGAACGCCGTCACGGACTTTGCGGCAAAGCTTCTCGAACAAGATCCGCTCATGCAGGGCATGCTGGTCAATGACTTCAAAACCCTGCTCATTTTGCAGCAGGAGGTAGCTGCTGTGTATCTGCAAGTACCGCTGCCCGGCCGCTCGCGAAGGAAGTTGCGGATAATCGGGCACCGGTAAATCATCGAATGTTTTTGGAGACGGCTCTCCGTATGACTGACGTTCAGAGACTCTAAAATTGAAACTCCGCTGGGATGAAGACGGCTTTTTGAAAAAATCCTCCACCGCATCCAGGACCCGCTGACGACGCTGGTTTTCCCGCTGAAAATCAGTCTCGGGCAGCGGAGGCAACGGTTCTGCCGTGGGCAACTGCCCAACCACATCCAGATTGGTACTGAGCAGCTTATCCCGCAGGGCCGCTAAAACCTGAGAATGCACCAGGTTGGGATTATCGAACCGCACCTCGACTTTAGTCGGATGCACATTGACATCAAAGGCCTCAGGCGGTGTCTGCAAAAACAAAAACACCACCGGGTACCGATTGGGCTCCATTAAGCCCTGATACGCCTGCCGGACGGCGTGCTGGATAAACTTATCCCGAATAAACCGGCGATTGAGAAAGACATATTGATACGCATTGCTGGTGCGGGCGGCGGCGGGTTTGCCGATAAGCCCGACAATCTCCATCCCTTTTTCCTGCTTGCGGACGGGCATCAGCGTTTCGGATAAATCCTGCCCGAATAAAATGCCGATGCGCTCGGTCAGCGTCTGGCCGGCGGGCAAGCGATAGGTCTGGCGGGTATTGTGAATCAGCGTCAAATCGAGCGACAAATTCGCCAGAGCAATCCGGGTAAAATGCTCGATAATGTGCGTCATTTCCGTATTGGCCGTCCGCAAAAACTTGCGGCGGGCGGGCAATTTGTAAAACAGATTCCGCACATCGACGGTCGTACCGACATTGGCGCTGGCCGGACGAATCGGCTCTATTGCGCCGCAGTCGCAGTTAAGGATATTGGCCTGAATCGAATCCGGCGTGCGGCTGGTCAGGGTCAACTGAGCCACCGAGGCAATGCTGGCAAGGGCTTCGCCGCGAAACCCCATCGTCGAAATCAAGTGCAGGTCGTCGGCGGTGCGGACTTTGCTGGTCGCGTGCGGCAAAATCGCCAGACGCAAATCCTCGGCATCCATCCCGCAGCCGTTGTCGGTTACGCAGATGCGCTTTCGTCCGCCGTCTTCGACCAGGACCGTAATCGCCGTTGCGCCCGAATCGATGCTGTTTTCCAGCAGCTCTTTGACCACGCTGGCAGGCCGTTCAATGACCTCGCCGGCGGCGATCATATTGATCATATTGTCATCGAGTACGGCGATTTTACCCATTATACATTTTTTCCCGACAGAGAATTATCAATCGGTTCAAATTTACAGCAGCAGGCTCTTGCCGGTCATTTCGGCCGGCTTGGGCAGGCCCATCACTTCCAGGAACGTCGGCACGACATCGGCTAATTTGCCGCCGGAAGCCATCTTGCGGTTTTTGAACTGTTCATCAAAGATAATAAACGGCACATCGCCAACGGTATGAGCGGTGTAGGGCATATTGTTCTCAAAATCCCACATCTTTTCGAAGTTGCCGTGGTCGGCCAGAATCACCGCACTGCCGCCGAGCTTTTTGACCTTCTCGAGAATCCGGCCTACACAGGCATCGACCGTTTCAGCGGCAACCACCGCGGCAGGCAAAACGCCGGTATGACCGACCATATCCGGATTGGCAAAGTTGCAGATAATCACATCAAACTGATTGGTGTCCAGTTTTTGACAAACGACGTCGCAGACTTCCACCGCGCTCATTTCAGGCTTCATATCGTAGGTCTTTACCTTGGGCGACGGCACAATCTGCCGTTCTTCCCCGGCAAACGGCTCTTCCCGCCCGCCGTTAAAGAAGAACGTAACGTGTGCATATTTTTCGGTTTCTGCACAACGGAATTGTTTCAGTCCAAGCTGGCTGAAGTATTCGCCCGCGATATTCGGCATTTCGCGTGTCGGCGGGAACGCAACCGGCGTTTTGATGGTCGCATCATATTCGGTCATACAGACATACGAGCCGACCTTGGGCCAGACGTGGCGGATAAAGCCTTTGAAATCTGTGTCCACAAACGCGCGGGTGAGCTCACGCGGACGGTCGCCGCGGAAATTAAAGAAAATCACACTGTCGCCGTCTTCGACCAGAGCCATCGGCTTGCCATCGGCTCCGGCGATGCAGGTGGGTTTGACAAATTCATCGGTAATCTCGGCCGCGTAGCTTTCCTTGAGTGTCTTGGCGGCAGATGGGGAAATATGACCGACGCCCTCAGTTAAGCATTTATAGGCTTCCTCAACCCGCTCCCAGCGTTTGTCACGGTCCATCCCGAAGAATCGCCCCATCAGGGTCGCGATTTTGCCAACGCCGATTTCGGCCATCTTCTTTTCGATGTCCGCCAGGTAGCCCGCCCCGCTGGTCGGCGGCGAATCACGGCCATCCATAAAGGCGTGTAAATAGACCTCTTTTAGCCCGTTTTGCTTGCACATCTCCAGCAAGGCGTATAAATGCCCCAGCAGCGAATGGACGCCGATATCGCTGCACAGACCAAACAGGTGCAGCTTTTTACCCTTCTTCTTTGCCCCGTTGATCGCCTCAAGCAGGACAGGGTTTTTGAAAAACTCGCCATCGCGGATGGTTACGGTGATTTTGACCGAATCCTGATAGACGATGCGCCCGGCGCCGATATTCTGGTGGCCGACTTCACTGTTGCCCATCGTTCCTTCCGGCAAACCCACATCCTCACCATAGGTGCTGATCAGACAATTCGGGTATTCTTTCATCAGCATCGTATCGACCGGCACGTTGGAAACTTTGACGGCGTTGAACTTATCTTCCGCCGGGTTGGGGTTCCAGCCCCAGCCATCCCGAATGATCATTACCGCCGGACGAGTACGCAGTTTCACTTTGGATTCAGCCATATATAAAAAATCTTTTATTTAGAAATATATACGTTCCTGGTTCAGAATGATTGATTGTATAAAAAATTGGCCCATAAAAACAACGCCAGAGGGATTTTGGATTTCAGAATTTAGATATGCTGAAATGCGTAAAACTCACTTAATGATGCGTAAAATGACCTTTTCATTAAGACTTCAAAGACTTATTATTTTATTGAGCACGCTTTTCTTAGAATCACGGGTTATTGTTTTATAGAAAGGTTCAAAAATGATGGATGGTTTTGTAGGCCGTCGTGATTTCCTTAAGACATTTGCCGTCTTAACGGGAGGGGGAATAGCAACATCTAATTCGATTCTTGAAGGTAAAACCCAATCTGCAAACTCATCAAACAATATCCCCTGGGTAAGCGGCCGAGGACCTGGAAAACCTTCTCGCCTTTCGGATCTGACACACCAATTAGCACAAAAAGGATTATCGGGCCAGTGGAGTCATCAGTTAATTTCCATTGGAGCGGTCCACACCGAACAACTGGCGGGATTAGGACCTCAAAGACGATATGGCGCAGCGGCGCTGCATGCGGCAAAGCATTGTCCTATCCGCATAGACCCTGGACAGCAGATTGTCGGTTCGGCAACGCTTAAAGAAGCGCCGTCGCACGTTGTGCCTTGCTTTGAGAATGTCAGCCGCACAAGCCATACAACCGCCGGCTGGCATCAGGCACTTCAGATCGGTTACAAAGGCTGCCGTACCAAGATTCATGCGAGGATCGAACGCGGCGGTCCATTTTTTCCAACAGCAATCCATTCCCTGCAATCTATAACCTTCGGGGTCTAATCATAAGTCATCAGGAAACCTCCACAAAATAAGCAACTCTCAAAGAAAGATAAACATGAAAAAACAGTGTTTTCTTTTTGACGCAGGTATCGCAGACTATCTATAATTCATTTATTACCATAAAGGAAGATGCAATGAAAGTTTCAGCTGTATTGTCCGTGATTTTCGGTATTACGATTATCTCTGCGAACCTATCCGCACAAATAGAGTTTGGCACTTGGCAGCGTCCTGACAAGCACGACGGCTACCTGCTCGGCAACGGCAGGATGTACTCTGTAGCAGGTCTCGGACGAGAACTCTCGCTGAGCGGCAAATCGGAATTGACCGATAAACCAGTAACTTTAACACATATTGCGTGGGTGATCGGGCCGCATTATACGCTTGGCAATCTGGGCTATGGCTGGGATATCAAAGTCGCCGTTGACGGACAAGCCATTCCATGGCAGACCGAGCGGATACAAAGCCCAACAGCCGATATGCCGCTTTGGGGCGTAGTCAGTTCTCATCCGGCGATAACCTCACAATTGGCCGACCTTATTTTACCAGACGAACCCGTCATGCTCAGACGAGTCATTATCACCCGGCCTGAAGGTTTACCGCAGGCACATGTGACAATTGATATTCCTGTTTACCCAGACCCTCGCAATGCGGTCTACGGGATGTTCGATGGGCAGGCCGTTGACGATGACACCGCCAAGAAATGGAGAAGTGTGTGCGGCGAATTCCTCAGGCCCCGTGAAAGCGTCGCTCGGGATCAATTGCAGACCATATCCGACAATAACATCATTGTCCATTTAGGCGCAGCCAGAGCACTATGGCAGGAGATCTCTACCCGTGTACCGGATGATGATACCTATCGAGAATTGTTCCCGCCACGGGCTTTGGCAACAACAGTAATCTGCCAGCAAGCAAGTATCTCGACAAAAGCCGGAGGATTCCACGTTGACCTGGGAGTTATCAAGCCAGGCGAACAGAGAACTCTGGCGATCTGGATTGTTACCGAAGCAGGCCCCCAGGAAGCCGTTCAAAGCATGGCCGTTGGAAAGATTGCCCGGTGGCAGAGTAAAGACATTAACGCGGTTATCACTGAAAATGTTCAACGTCTTCCCAGCCCGTTAATCACCGCGGACGGCCCGGATCAAAGCGGGATTCTCAAAATCATCAATAGCAGCGCCGATCTGGTCAAAGCCGCGCAGTCCCATGCCGGAGGCATCATGGCTCAACCATACATGTATCCGATGTATTACATTCGTGACCAGTATAGTTCTTTTAAATTACTGCTTTCGTTAGGCGAAATTGAACGTGCATATCGCATCTTGCAATTTTATGTCGGCATGCAGAATCTCGACGGCATTCAGAATGCACACGATGCACGAATCGAACCGCCAAGCGTGACATACTGGGATCCCAAGGCGAATTCATACAATGGGTATCATGCACGGGCCGAAGTTCCCAGCTATATCATTCTTATGGCACGCGATTACCTGATGTGCACCAACGATGTTGACAAACTGCGTGATATGTATCCTCGATTAGCGTATAATTGCCGCGTCCAGCATTTCAGCAAAAACCATTTGCTGCCCTGGGCACACGATGAATCGTATACCAATTCACGTGATACCCAGCCTCATTTCAGCGATGAGATGACGGATTCGAATCTCCTGTTTCTTGGCGCAGCGGAGTTCATGGTCCGACTGGCCAACAAACTGGGCAAAACTGAAGATGCCAAGGAGTTCCAGAGTTTACATGACAATACCTATACTGCGCTAATGAAGCGGCTATGGCTTAAGGACAAGCAGTATTTTGCCTATGCGCGAAACGCAGATGACTGTCCTGAGCACATCGATTTCCGACCTGCTCTTGACACGCTGCTTCGATGGAACAATATAGAACTGGGCAGCATCGATGATCCGATATCTCAGGGGTGCTTGAAAGCCGTGTCAAGTAATCTTGTTGATCCAATACGTGTTGTTCCGGAGGTCTTGCAATTTACTGCAGGTATGGACCCCGGCTATGTGCTCTATGCTCTGGCTCGTCATCAGCACCCCTCCATGCACGATGCGGCTAAACAGCTTGTCAATTATGGATCAGCCGCCGGATTGTTTGCCGAATTCTACTGCCATAAGGACAATACGATCATTCCGTTGGGCGGAACCCTGCGTCCATGGGAATCGGGGGTTTGCGGTCAGGCTTTGATACAGTACCTGATAGGATTGCAGCTCGACCTTGAAAAAAGAAGTCTCACAATTCAGCCTCATCTGCCGCCGGAATGGACCGGCTGGCACAGTAGAAAAATCAATCTGCAGGATGAAGGTTCCATTCAGTTGGAATTACAAAAAAAAGGGAACCGAATCAAATTTTCTTTATCGCGATTTGGCGGCACCAGCGAAATCGAAACAATAGTTGAATTTGGCGGCTTTGGCCAATCTCTCAAGGCCATTACTCCAGGACTAGCGCCTAAGCAAAGGAATACATCCGTCTTGACAACCCAATTTAAAATGCATCCCGGACCAAGTCCCACATGTACCGAACAAATCATTTTGGTATTTGAAAATGAGACTCAATAGCCCACAAACAGCGTGTGGTTGAAGCCCCCCAAAGCCTCCGGCTTGAGGTTACGAGCCGGACAAGGTCCGGGTTCCCGCATCCGAGGGAATGACACTTAGAATGCCTGCGGATAGAATTTTACCTGCTTATAGCGGTACCCCAAACAATCCGCGTGGGCGGAGCTACAGGCCCCAAGAACTCCAGACCTCAAGGACTCAAGACGTGGAATTTTACGTAGTCAGCAGATTCCTCCCTCCGCTCGGAATGACCCTTGGCGGAATTAGAAGAGGTGCCGTTGCGATTTTACGACAATGTATGGCCGGTTTCAATGTTATTTTGTTCTTTTCACATCACCAAAGTTAAGCTGGTCTATCAGTCGGCCGGCGGGTTTGGGCTGCGGTCTGGCGGGCTTGCCCTGCGGGCGGTCTTTGGGCTTTTCCTGCGGGGTGCCCTGCTTCATCGACAGGCGAATGCGCTTTCGCGGCAGGTCCACTTCCATCACGGTTACAGTAACTTTTTGGTGGACTTTGACAACCTCAGCGGGGTCTTTGACAAAGCGGTCGGCAAGCTCACTGACATGCACCAGGCCGTCCTGATGAACGCCGATATCCACAAACACGCCAAAGGCCGTAATATTGGTGACAATCCCCGGCAACTTCATCCCGGGGCAAAGGTCTTCGATTTTGGTAATGCCGTCGGCAAATTTGAACTGCTCAAACTCCCTGCGCGGGTCGCGGCCGGGCTTGGCAAGCTCCTGCATAATGTCGTTGAGGGTTTCAAGGCCGACGGTCTCGGTTTTATAGCGGTCCAGCTTAATCTGTGAACGCAGCGCGGCATCCGTCATCAGCTGACGAATCGAGCATTTCAAATCCCCTGCCATCTTATCGACAACCGGGTAGCTTTCGGGATGGACGGCGCTGGCATCGAGCGGATTTTCGGCATCGCGAATCCGCAAAAAGCCCGCCGCCTGTTCGAAGGCCTTCGAGCCGAGGCGCGGGACCTTGGTCAGGGCCTGCCGGCTGGGGAACGGGCCGTTTTCGTTGCGGTACTCGACAATTTTCTGTGCCAGCGCAGGCCCTAAGCCCGAGACATACATCAGCAATTGCTTGGAGGCGGTATTGACCTCAACCCCTACGCTGTTGACGCAGCTGACCACGACATCATCGAGCGATTGCTTGAGCATCGGCTGGTCCACATCGTGCTGGTACTGGCCGACACCAATGGATTTGGGGTCGATTTTGACTAATTCGGCCAGCGGATCCATCAGGCGGCGGCCAATCGAGACCGCGCCGCGCACGGTGAGGTCATAATCGGCGAATTCCTCACGGGCAACCTCAGAGGCCGAATAGACCGATGCGCCGCTTTCGTTGACCATCACAACCATAATTTTGGGGTCAAGGCCAATGGAGCGGACGAATTCTTCGGTCTCGCGGCCGGTGGTCCCGTTGCCGATGGCAATCGCTTCGATTTGGTACTGTTTGCACCATTGGCGAATCCGCTCGGCTTCGCGCTCGGGGGCGTGCAGATAAATCAGGTCATTACCGAGAAGTTTTCCCTGTTTATCCAGAAAGACCGTTTTGCAGCCGGTACGGAAGCCGGGGTCGATAGCGAGAACGTTTTTTTGCCCCAGCGGGGAAGCCAGCATAAGCTGACGCAGATTTTCGGCAAAGATTTTGATGGCCTCGGCATCGGCGCGTTTTTTGGTTTCCAGCCGGACTTCGGTTTCCATCGATGGGGACAAAAGACGTTCGTAGCCGTCTTCAATGGCTAATGTGACCTGCCGGCCGCATGGCGAGGAGCCTTTGACAAATTGAGCACATAGTAACGCAGTGCCCTTTTCTTTCGGGGCTAAGATACGCAGCATCAGGAAGCCCTCATTTTCGCCTCGCCGCATCGCCAAGATGCGGTGGGACGGGGCAGACGCAACCGGCTCGGTCCATTCGAAGTAATCCTGATACTTGGCCGCTTCGGCTTTCTTTTCTTCGATGACTTTGGTCGAAAATGTTCCGCTTTCAAAATAGAACTTGCGGATACTCTGGCGGGCCTGCTGGTCTTCGCTGACAATTTCAGCGATGATGTCGCGTGCCCCAGCCAGGGCCTGCTCGGCGGATTCGACCCCCTTTTCAGCATTGATAAACTCTGCTGCCAAAACCTCCGGGATTACGTCAGGCTTTTGTTCCAGCAGCAGCAGCGCCAGGGGCTCGAGACCTTTTTCTTTGGCCATCGTGGCGCGGGTTCTGCGTTTGGGACGATACGGGAGGTAAATATCCTCCAATTCGGTCATCGTTTGGGCGGCATTAATCTTGCCTTCTAATTCGTCCGTCAGCAGATTGCGTTCTTTGAGCGAAGCCAGAATGCTGTCCCTGCGGGCAAAGAGCTCTTTTAATTGCTGTAATCTATCGCGAATATGGGTTACGGCAACCTCATCCAGACTGCCGGTGACTTCCTTGCGGTAACGTGAGATAAACGGCACGGTCGCCCCTTCGGCCAGAAGCTCGGCGGTTACCGCGACCTGCTTGGCCGAGATATTGAGCTCCCCGGCCACCTTCAAAATAAACTGCTGTTCCATCATTAAAACCTTAACTTGTTCCATATCATCAACATACAATCCATTCAATACCGTCAAAAGAGGGAAAAGTATACCCTGCCGTGACTTTGTCCGCAATGAAAAGGTTTATAAAATCAGGCTGTTTTATGACAGTTATCGGACGGAGTAAGTCTTGTCGGGGAAAATACCGATATTTGATCATTGAGCCTATACGCACCAAAGACGCTATTAGACACTCTATAGATGATGATATTATAGGACATTTCAAAATCAGTCCTTGCAGCATGATGAGCCGGCCCTTTTTCAACAAACCTGGAGTCCATTTATGACGACATCCACATTAAGGTTTACCGTAAACTAAACGACAGAGACAGTAATTATGACGATGAAGATATACGAATATACCGCTTGGGACAACCAAGGATGCTGCAAGGAAGGCGTAAGACAGGCCAACTCCGAAGACGAAATCCTGGCTATTTTGCGGGATGAATCTCTAACCCCCGTCAGTGTGCGGGAACGGTTGTCCGATTCTGCAAAAACCATCGCTAATCAGCGAGGCAGACACGTTAAATCTCAGGATTTGGCGGCTTTCTGCTGGCAGCTGGGGATTATGGTAGCCGGCGACCTTCCCATTACCACAGCAATTGACACGATTGCCTCAGAGATTGGAAATCCCTATTTTAAACATGTCCTCAAGTCCATGTCAGAACGGATTCAGCAGGGGCATGAAATTTCTGAAATCGCTAAAGATTATCCGAAAGTATTTAATCCGATGGCCTGCGCGATGCTAAAAGCCGCAGAAACCGGCGGCAAGCTGACCACCTGTCTGCAACGCATGGCTGTGTATTATGAGAATAAGGATAAATTGATTCGCAAAGTACGTGGAGCACTTGCGTATCCTATATTTGTTGTTGTATTTATCATCGGTATCGTTATCGCTCTGATGACATTTATCATACCGCGTTTTATGACCATGTTTGAGCAGTTTAATGGCAAACTGCCGGCATTTACGCTCGGATTTATGGCCGTTTATAAATTTTTAATGAGTAATGCGGTATATATTCTGCTGGCGCAGGCATCGCTGATTGTCGGCTTGATTATTTTCAGCAAAACACGCAAAGGACATGCGTGGTTTTCTCGTTTTTCAATCAGTGCACCATTATTGGGCCCTATCAAAAAGATGGCCTTTGTATCCCAATTTTGCGCAACACTGTCTACACTGCTTTCCTCCGGCGTATCGGTAACGGATGCATTCCAAATCCTGGCAGGATTATCCGACAATGATCTGCTGCGGGAAGGAGTTTTGCAAACCCGCAACCAGATTGTCGAAGGCATGACTATTGCGAAAAGCATGGAAAGCGTCGGCTTTTTCCCGGGTGTAGCGGTCAAGATGACCCAAATCGGCGAGCAGTGCGGCTCTCTGGTGCCAACTCTGGAAAAGACAGCAGAATATTATGACAAAAAAGTCGACGGTCTCATTACGTTAATGACCGGCATGATGGAGCCTATATTAATCGTTACAGTCGGCTCAATCGTTTTAATCGTTGTATTGGCTATGTATCTGCCTGTTTTCTCGATTCAAGTCTAATATCTCGAAGAAAGCAGTTAAGTTTAAGCTCTTTTGAAACGATAACTGGCGTATCAACGTACCTAAAGGGCTGCCGAATGGTCGGCAGCAAGTAACGTTACTACTATTTTTTTAATGGAGACAGTACTATGTTTAAGAAAGGCTTTACACTGATCGAACTGATGGTCGTCGTGCTGATCGTCGGCATTCTTGCCGCAGCATCCATTCCCATGATGCGTGGCCGTATTGATTCGGCCAAGTGGTCGGAAGCCGCTGCCACAGCCGGCACTATCAAATCCGCCGTCCGCGTCTATTTTGCCGAAAAAGGCACAAAGCTTACCGGCAAGATGGACGTAGCTGCAACCCAGGCCGCCCTTGGATTTACCAGCGGCGATCTGACCGGTACGTATTTTGTGCCCGGTGATTACAACATCGAATCTGTTACCGATGACGGCATCGCCGTGATTAAGGTTACCGCCAGCGCGTGGACTCCCAAAGGCAACACCTCCAAGACACTAAAAGCTGATGGTTGCTGGGAATAACCCATTTGGCTGTTAGATAATAATTACAGGAGGAGGTCGTTGCCAACAGCGACCTCCTCTTTATATTATCAGCCGCCTCAATATAAGTATAGTTTA
>JBHJNC010000297.1:0-5110 GCA_048497675.1 Gimesia maris | reverse complement strand
GCCAAAGACGTTGTGCGCGCCAGAATCACCGGCGGAATGAACAGCGATGTGACTGTGTTAATCCGGGGCGGGACATATCTGCTGGAGAACGCGCTGACGTTTGAAGCGGCGGATTCCGGTAAAAATGGCTACAAAGTCATCTATAAGGGCTACAAAAATGAGATGCCTGTGATCAGCGCTGCAAAACGGATCACCGGCTGGCAGCTGGATGCGGGCAACGTGTATAAGGTCTATATCGGCACGACATGGAAGCCGCAGACGCTTTTTGAAAACGGCCAATGGGCTCGTAAGGCCCGTACCCCCAATACCGGCTATTTCAATGCCGACAGCGGAACCACGGGGTATCGCACGCTGGTGTACCGTGCCGCCGACGGGGTTCCTGCGTTTTCGCTTACCGGCGCAACGGTTCAAATTTGGCCGGGGGCGCATATGTGGGATGGCAATTGGAATCAGAATTATAACTGGGTATCCAACATCAATCCGATCAGCTCGGTCAACACCGGTACGCGCACCATTACAATGACCACCGACACCACGTATCCGTTGACCGTCAACAACCGCTATTATCTGCAAGGGGCCAAAGCGTTTCTGGACGCCCCGGGCGAATGGTATCACGACACCGCGACCGGCTGGCTGTACTATTATCCGTATGCAACACCGATCGGAAACCAGCAGATTTTGGCCGCTAAGTCCAAACGGCTGATGCAATTGGTCGGCGGAGCGCAAAAGGTCAAAGACATCACCTTTGAGGCGCTCAAGCTGTCTATCAGCAATAGCCTCGCCCAATACAAGCCGTGGTTGGGTGATGATTGGGATGGGATGCTGTTTCTGCAGAATACTGAACGGATTATTTTTAACAAATGTCATATTTCCAACGCAGGTATCGCGGCAATATGCTTTTATGATTATGTGCAGAATTGCCAGGTGACCAACTGCCTGATTGAAGATAACGGGATTTTCGCCGTTGTCGCCAAAGGAATTTGGCCCGGGATGTCCGGATACGCCAATTCGGATCAGGCGTATATCAATAAAAACAATAAAATCCATAATAATTATATCCGCAATAGCGGCAAAGTAGTTGCTGCCGGATGCGGGCTCTGGATGTATCAATCCGGCGATAACATCATCACCAACAATAAAATCGAGAATATGCCGCGTCTGGGGATACACTTCTACAGCAGCGGCTGGCAGCAGCTTAGCTCGACGGCGACTTACGGCAATCCGCCTACCATTTACGGGATACCGGTTACCTGGGAAAACCGGCTGACGTTCCTGCACACCCGAAACAATCTGATAGCCAACAATGAATTCATTAATTGTATGTATGATTCACAGGATGGCGGCGCAATCTACAATTGGGGAACGGGCGCCAATAACCGGATTGAAAATAATTTTGTCCACGATATGACAGGGCTTGCCGCCGGTGCATTGTCGGGTATCTATATGGATGACGCCTGCAACTTTACGACCGTCCGCAAAAATGTCGTAACCCGGCTGACCAGTGCTTTGGATATTTACCCGTATATCTGCAAAGGTCAGGCCAATGTCTTTGAAAACAATATCGCTGTCAATAATCAAACGCGTAACCATGTGATGGTGATGCAGACCATAATCGATCCCGATCCGGCCAAGCAGGAGCCGACCATTGACAATGTCTTTGCCAGAAATATCTTTCACCAGATTGGCGGCGAGTATGTTTATCAGGTATCTTGGTTGCCTTGGCTGGACACGCACCTTCATGAGATGGTTGCCTCTTCGGATTATAATGTGTTTTATCACACCAGCGGTCTGTACAAGTGCTATAAAGAATGGAGAACCCCGATGACCTGGGCGCAATGGCAGGGCTTTGGCTTTGATGCTCATTCCGCTACCGGCCAAGACCCGCTGTTTACAAACATAGCCGAGGATAATTATACGCTGCTGCCCGGTCGCCGGCGCTGTTGCGAGGCTTTGAACAAATTGATTTAAGCTCGGTTGGGCTTACGGACGAATACCCATTCTAAGAAAGGATTTTTATGCGAGTTGTATGTCTGCTTTTAGCAGGAGTGATGTCCTGCGCATTTGGCGTCGAATTCTTTGTTGCACCTGAAGGCAGCGATGCCAATCCGGGTAGTTCTGATAAGCCGTTTGCTTCATTGGAGAGGGCTCGCGATGCCATTCGTGAACTGAAAGCTGCTGATACACTCGGCAAAGGCGTTATAGTTACTGTCAAAGCAGGTGAGTATGTACTCCCCCAGACATTGTCGCTGACTGCGGAGGATTCAGGTCAAAAGGATGCGTCAATTGTGTATAGAGCTCATCCGGGTCAAAAGGTTGTGCTGCTGGGCGGCGTTCCGATAAAAAATTTCGTTCCGGATCAGGGACAGATTGTCAAAGCTGATTTATCGAAGACGAACCTTGGGGATGCTCCAATTCGTGTAGTTGTCTTCAATGGCAAACGGCAGGAACTTGCCCGCTGGCCGAATCATAACCCCAAAGACTTAAATGGCGGCACGTGGGCGTATGTGGACGGCAAGCGGGTTGGTATGTACCAGCAGATGCCAGAAGATGAGGATGATTACTATAAAAATAATATGCATTTGGACTTCTGGCAGCGCAATCTGCCGCGTTTGACCCGGACGCTGAAAATGAAGGCCGACGACATGCGCACATGGCAGCAGCCGCAGGGCGGCGAGGTTTCTATTTTTCCCCGCTTGAACTGGTGGCATTATGTATTGACGATTGAGTCTTTTGACGCCGCAACGCGGACGTTGAATTTAGGCCCCGGCTGTTTTTATGAAATCCGCCCTGGAGACCGGTACTTTGTCCGCGGGATCAAAGAAGAGCTGGACAGCCCCGGCGAGTGGTATTATGACAGGCAGGCAAAGGTTCTTTATTTCTGGCCCGCCGAAGCCATCGGCAACAACGCTGTGTATGCTTCCAATCTCAAACATATCCTCTCAATGGAGGGTTGCAGGAATGTCGAATTTCGCGGTTTTACTTTCGAGTGCAGTGAGGGAACCGGTGTTCAATTAAAAGACTGTACAGGATGCAGGATTTCCGCCGGAACCATACGGAATGTCGGCGATGCTATGGATTTGACCAAGCACAGTATTTACTTTCAGGGCAGCGGCGTAACGGTTCTGGGCGGCAGCAATAATGGCATCATCGGTAATGATATTTATGATACTGGCTCGTATGGGATTTTTCTTGGCGGCGGCAGCGGCATTCTCGGCGAGGAGTTTTTTGATGAGTCGAAGAAAGACGACACGGATACGCTGGATTTGACGTTGGGCGGCAATTATGCTGAAAACAATGTGATTCATCATGTCGGCCTTGTCGATCGCAAAGCCAAGGGGATCGAGCTGATCGGCGCCGGCAATCGGGTATCGCATAACCTGATCTACAACATCCCCCAGAGCGGCATCTACGTCTGGGGCAGCAAGCACACCATTGAGTACAACCACATCCACCATACATGTCTGGAGGCCGAAGACACCGGTGCTATTGGGGGCGGCAATATCGACTGGCTCAGTTGGCACGGCGTTGCCGTTCGGTATAATTATATTCACGACACCATCGGGTTCGGATTCAACGAGGAGACCGGCAAATGGTCCTCGCCGTATTTTACCTGGGCGCTATACCCGGACTGGGCCGTAACAGGTGCCGAGATTGTCGGCAATATCCTTGTGCGTGCCCCGCGGGAATTGATTCACCTGCACTGCGGCCGCGGCAACCGTATTGAAAATAATATCCTTGTTGATGGCGGGGATGGTCAAATCTATTGGTCGGGGTGGACAACGGCCACGGGCTTTTGGAGTACGATGGTGGACGGCTGGACGAAAAATTATCACAGGGCGATACGGTCTCAGGGTTGGCAGCAAGTGCCGACTTTGGTTGATCCGGCGACGGTGCCGCTGCCGGATGGACAACTGATGTATGACAATGTCTTTTCCCGCAATATCGTCTATTACCGTAATCCCGGCGCAGTGCTCTACCATTTGCGTCAACTGCCGCTGGACCGCAATCCGTTCGACAAAAATCTGATTTATCATTTTGGCCAGCCGCTTCTAACCGGTCAGATTGTCTTAAAAAACACACAGGGCCCCAATTTGCTGGCTGATTCAGGCTTCGAAGACAGCCCGGTCGGACAGCCGCCCAAAGACTGGCCGGCAGTGGACACCGCGGGAGGAAAAGTTCGTGTTGAGGTTGTCGAAGAGCAACCTCACTGCGGCAGCCGTTCACTGCGGATTGATCCGGGCGTGCAGCTTCCTGAACACAAAGTGGTTCGACTGCTCTATTTTCCGCTTAGCCCTGTGCCATATACGCCGGGCAAAGCCTTTCTGTTGGAAGGCTGGATAAAAACTGAAAACCAAGCCCAGGCAACAGTAGAGATATTCTCCTATACTTGGAAAGTGATGAAAACGATTTCAGCAGACGGCACTTGGCGCCGGTTTGAGTTTGTTTTTCGGGTGCCCAACGAGGGTGAAATCCACTTTGAGCCAGGCAAGACCACGTTTAATGCCATGCTGGTATTTAAAGCCGGTACCGGACCATTCCTGCTGGATGATGTCAGCCTGAAAGAAGCCGTCGTCAGCAACGAATGGGAAACCTGGTTGGCGATGGGACAGGACAAGAATTCGATCATAGCCGACCCATTGTTTGTTGATCCTCAAAAATATGATTACCGTCTGAAGCCGGACTCCCCGGCCTTCAAGTTCGGATTTAACACAATTCCAGTTGACAAAATAGGGCCTTATGCGGACGAGCGGCGTGCAACATGGCCGATTGCCGAAGCGGCCGGCTCGCGTGAAGCCACGCAGGTCAAGCCATTACGGCCGTCTGCTGACAAGTGACGTAAAAATTTGCCTGCAATACTCCATCGAAAGAACTGAGCGAAAGACGATGGTTAACAGACGTTCTTTTATGCGAACCACACTGGACGCGGCGGCTGGGTTGATGGGATTGTCGGGATGCACGGCGAACAGCGTCACTGTTTCTAATTTTAAGACGGTCGGGCCGGGTGAAAGCATCAGCCGTGAAAAGCCGAACATCATTTTTATTCTGGCCGATCATGGATATGGCCTATATAGCCAGGCAGCACGGCAAAACACAGTCATTTTGGGGTAAC